>NZ_JBVHVT010000008.1:0-139546 GCF_055564695.1 Streptomyces sp. NPDC029014 | reverse complement strand
GGTGCCCTTGCCCTCCGCGTCCGACTTCTCCATGTGCGGTTCCAGATGGGCCACCGCGGTCTTCATCACCTCGGCCGACTGCAGCACGAACGGCAGCTGCATCTGCCCGGAACCGAACAACTCGCCGACGACCTTCATGCCCTCCAGCAGCGTGTCGTTGACGATGTCGAGGGCGGGGCGGGTCTGCAGGGCCTCGTCGAGGTCGGCCTCCAGGCCGTTCTTCTCGCCGTCGATGATCCGCCGCTGGAGCCGCTCCTCCAGCGGCAGCGCGAGGAGCTCCTCGGCGCGCCCGGCCTTGAGGGACTTCGTGTTGACGCCCTCGAAGAGGGCCATCAGTTTCTGCAGCGGGTCGTAGCCCTCGCTGCGCCGGTCGTAGATCAGGTCCAGGGCGGTGGAGACCTGCTCCTCGTCGAACCGGGCGATCGGCAGGATCTTCGACGCGTGCACGATCGCCGAGTCCAGACCCGCCTTGACGCACTCGTCCAGGAAGACCGAGTTCAGCAGGACGCGGGCGGCCGGGTTCAGACCGAAGGAGATGTTCGACAGACCGAGGGTGGTCTGGACGTCCGGGTGTCGGCGCTTCAGCTCCCGGATCGCCTCGATCGTGGCGATGCCGTCCTTGCGGGACTCCTCCTGACCCGTGCAGATGGTGAAGGTCAGGGTGTCGATGAGGATGTCGGACTCGCCGATCCCCCAGTTCTCCGTCAGGTCCGTGATCAGACGCTCGGCGACGGCCACCTTGTGCTCGACGGTACGGGCCTGGCCCTCCTCGTCGATCGTCAGCGCGATCAGCGCCGCACCGTGCTCCTGCGCCAACCGGGTGACCTTCGCGAACCGCGACTGCGGCCCGTCACCGTCCTCGTAGTTGACGGAGTTGATGACCGCACGGCCGCCGAGCTTCTCCAGACCCGCCCGGATGACCTCCACTTCGGTCGAGTCCAGCACGATCGGCAGCGTCGAGGCGGTCGCGAACCGCCCCGCCAGCTCCTCCATGTCCGCGACGCCGTCACGGCCGACGTAGTCCACGCACAGGTCGAGCATGTGCGCGCCCTCGCGGATCTGGTCGCGGGCCATCTCCACGCAGTCGTCCCACCGGGCTTCGAGCATGGCCTCGCGGAACTTCTTCGACCCGTTCGCGTTCGTCCGCTCACCGATCGCCATGTACGAGGTGTCCTGCCGGAACGGCACCGTCTGGTACAGGGACGACGCGCCCGGCTCCGGCCGCGGCTCCCGCGCCACCGGAGCCAGCCCGCGCACCCGCTCCACGACCTGCCGCAGGTGCTCCGGCGTCGTACCGCAGCAACCGCCCACCAGCGACAGCCCGTACTCGCGGACGAACGTCTCCTGCGCGTCCGCGAGCTCCGGAGCGGTCAGCGGATAGTGCGCGCCGTCCTTGGTGAGCACCGGCAGGCCCGCGTTCGGCATGCAGGAGAGGGGGATGCGGGCGTTGCGGGCCAGGTAGCGCAGGTGTTCGCTCATCTCGGCCGGGCCGGTGGCGCAGTTCAGGCCGATCATGTCGATGCCCAGCGGCTCCAGCGAGGTCAGGGCCGCACCGATCTCGGAGCCCAGCAGCATCGTCCCGGTGGTCTCCACCGTCACCGAACAGACCAGCGGGACCGACACCCCGAGCGCTTCCATGGCGCGGCGGGCGCCGATGACCGAGGCCTTCGTCTGCAGCAGGTCCTGGGTGGTCTCCACCAGCAGGGCGTCCGCCCCGCCGGACAGCAGGCCCTCCGCGTTGACCTGGTAGGCGTCGCGGATCGTGTCGTACGGGATGTGGCCGAGGGTCGGCAGCTTCGTGCCGGGGCCCATGGAGCCGAGGACCCAGCGCTGCTGGCCGGTCTCGGCGGTGAACCGGTCGGCCACCTCGCGGGCCACCCGGGCGCCGGCCTCGGACAGCTCGAAGTTGCGTTCGGGGATGTCGTACTCGCCCAGTGCGGTGAAGTTCGCGCCGAAGGTGTTGGTCTCGACGCAGTCCACGCCGACCGCGAAGTAGGCCTCGTGCACCGAGCGGACGATGTCGGGCCGGGTCACGTTCAGGACCTCGTTGCAGCCCTCCAGCTGCTGGAAGTCCTCAAGGGTGGGCTCCTGCGCCTGGAGCATCGTTCCCATGGCCCCGTCGGCGACGACCACGCGGGTCGCGAGCGCCTCTCGGAGGGCATCGGCCCGGGTCTGGGTGTCTGCGGGCGGGTTCGGCAACGAGGCCATGAGAGCTCCCTGGGATGCGACGGCTGTCGGCTTTGCACCCTTGCTGTGTCAAGGGTGCACGCGGTCAGGGTAACCGCGCCTTCGCAACCCCGGTGAGGGCGTCCCACGTGGCGGACTGCATCCTGTGCCGGGGAGTCGGTCGGGTGTGCCCCGGGCGGCCTCGGCTTGAACATATGGCCAACCATGCGCAAGGTCGACATGGGCCGATAGTGTTCAGCATTGTCGAACTACGTCAGCAGGAGGCTGCACACCATGGCACGGAACATCCAGTCGCTCGAACGAGCCGCTGCGATGCTGCGGCTCCTTGCCGGCGGTGAGCGCCGCCTCGGCCTCTCGGACATCGCGAGCTCCCTGGGACTGGCGAAGGGCACGGCGCACGGCATCCTGCGCACGCTCCAGGCCGAGGGCTTCGTCGAACAGGACCAGGCCTCCGGCCGCTACCAGCTGGGCGCGGAGCTGCTGCGCCTGGGCAACAGCTATCTGGACGTGCACGAGCTGCGCGCGCGGGCGCTGGTGTGGACCGACGACCTGGCCCGGGCGAGCGGCGAGAGCGTGTACGTGGGCGTGCTGCACCAGAGCGGGGTGCTGATCATGCACCACGTCTTCCGCCCCGACGACAGCCGCCAGGTGCTGGAGGTGGGGGCCATGCAGCCGTTGCACTCCACGGCGCTGGGCAAGGTCCTGTCGGCGTACGACCCGGTCGCCCACACCGAGGCCCTGGAGGCCGAGCGCGAGGCGTTCACGCCGCGGACGGTCACGGACGGGGCGGGCTTCGAAGAGGTGCTGGACCTGACCCGGGCGCGCGGCTGGGCCTCGGACGTCGAGGAGACCTGGGAGGGCGTCGCCTCGGTGGCGGCGCCCATCCACGACCGCCGCCGGATGCCGGTGGGTGCGGTGGCGGTGGCGGGTGCGGTGGAACGCGTCTGCGGGGAGTCCGGGGAGCCGCGCGCGAGCCTGGTGGCCTCGGTGCGCGACTGCGCGCGAGCGGTTTCCCGCGACCTCGGCGCGGGCCGGTTCTAGCCCCTCACCCGCACGTTCCCGGCCACTCCATGGCCGTTTTCTGCTGTCTTGCTGCCATATATCGGCCATCGGATGGCTTGTTTCGATCTACCGCACGGCGTGGTAACGATCCGACACATTGGCCTGGCCAACCCTTGACGCGTTCTTCACCTGGGCGAAAAACTGCCGTTCATCGGTCGGCATTGTCGAACACCTACCGGCAATACGCGCTAGGGTGGGACAAGGCCAAGGACCGGTGAACCACTCACCGAGTGCGCGCACGCGGGCCGGGACGACCCCGTGTCCGCGCACCCCTGGACGTAAGACAAAGGAGTCGCGGGTGTCCAGCTCCGACATCTTCCTCGGCGAGACCATCGGTACCGCCCTGCTCACCCTGCTCGGCGGTGGTGTTTGCGCCGCCGTGACCCTCAAGAGCTCCAAGGCCCGCAACGCAGGCTGGCTCTCGATCACCTTCGGCTGGGGTTTCGCCGTACTGATCGCTGCCTACGTCTCCGCCCCGCTCTCCGGTGCACACCTCAACCCGGCGGTCACCGTCGGCCTCGCAGTCAAGAACGGCGACTGGAGCGACACTCCGGTCTACTTCGCCGGCCAGCTCCTCGGCGCCATGCTCGGCGCCGTCCTGATGTGGGTCACCTACTACGGCCAGTTCGCCGCCCACCTGGCGGACCCGGAGCACATACGTGACGCCAAGCTCGGCCCGGAGGACCCCCACCCGCACGACGTCGCCGGCCCGGTCCTCGGGATCTTCTCCACCGGCCCCGAGATCCGCAACGTGGTCCAGAACCTGACCACCGAGATCATCGGCACGGCCGTCCTGGTCCTGGCGATCCTGACCCAGGGCCTGCAGGACAACGGCAAGGGCCTCGGCGTCATCGGCGTCCTCATCACCTCCTTCGTCGTCGTCGGCATCGGCCTCTCCCTCGGCGGCCCGACCGGCTACGCCATCAACCCGGTCCGCGACCTCGGTCCGCGTATCGTCCACGCCCTGCTCCCGCTGCCCAACAAGGGCGGCTCCGACTGGGGTTACTCCTGGATCCCGGTGGTCGGCCCGCTCGTCGGCGCCGTCATCGCCGGCGGTCTGTACAACGTCGCGTTCGCCTGATCAGCACGGCCCCGCGCTCGTAAGATCCGCACCGCCCACCTGATTCCGCACTCTTCATAGACCCTGCCAGGAGCAGCCACATGACCAGCAGCACCGGCCCGTTCATCGCCGCCATCGACCAGGGCACCACCTCCTCCCGCTGCATCGTCTTCGACCGCGACGGCCGCATCGTCGCCGTCGACCAGAAGGAGCACGAGCAGATCTTCCCGAAGCCGGGCTGGGTCGAGCACGACGCCAAGGAGATCTGGGTCAACGTCCAGGAGGTCGTCGCCGGCGCCATCGCCAAGGCCGAGATCACCGCCGCCGACGTCAAGGCGATCGGCATCACCAACCAGCGCGAGACCACCGTCCTGTGGGACAAGAACACCGGCGAGCCGGTGCACAACGCGCTGGTCTGGCAGGACACCCGCACCGACGCCCTGTGCAAGGAGCTCGGCCGCAACGTCGGCCAGGACCGCTTCCGCCGCGAGACGGGCCTGCCGCTCGCCTCGTACTTCGCGGGCCCGAAGGTCCGCTGGCTGCTCGACAACGTCGAGGGCCTGCGGGAGCGCGCCGAGGCCGGCGACATCCTCTTCGGCACCATGGACTCCTGGGTCATCTGGAACCTGACCGGCGGCGCCGAAGGCGGCGTGCACGTCACCGACGTCACCAACGCCTCCCGCACGATGCTCATGAACCTGCACACGCTCGCCTGGGACGAGCGCATCGCGGAGTCCATGGACGTCCCGCTGAACGTCCTCCCCGAGATCAAGTCCTCCGCCGAGGTCTACGGCCACGTCAAGGACGGCGTCCTCGCCGGCGTCCCGGTCGCCTCGGCGCTCGGCGACCAGCAGGCCGCCCTCTTCGGCCAGACCTGCTTCGCCGAGGGCGAGGCCAAGTCCACCTACGGCACCGGAACGTTCATGCTGATGAACACCGGCGACAAGGTCATCAACTCCTACAGCGGCCTGCTGACCACGGTCGGCTACCAGATCGGCGACCAGAAGCCGGTCTACGCCCTGGAGGGCTCCATCGCCGTCACCGGCTCGCTCGTCCAGTGGATGCGCGACCAGATGGGCCTGATCAAGTCCGCGGCCGAGATCGAGACCCTGGCCTCCTCCGTCGAGGACAACGGCGGCGCCTACTTCGTGCCCGCCTTCTCCGGCCTGTTCGCCCCGTACTGGCGCTCCGACGCCCGCGGTGTGATCGCCGGCCTCACCCGGTACGTCACCAAGGCGCACATCGCCCGTGCCGTCCTGGAGGCCACCGCCTGGCAGACCCGCGAGATCACCGACGCCATGACCAAGGACTCGGGCGTCGAGCTGACGGCCCTCAAGGTCGACGGCGGCATGACCTCCAACAACCTGCTGATGCAGACGCTCTCGGACTTCCTGGACGCCCCCGTGGTCCGTCCGATGGTCGCCGAGACCACCTGCCTCGGCGCCGCCTACGCCGCCGGCCTCGCCGTCGGCTTCTGGCCGGACACCGACGCCCTGCGCGCCAACTGGCGCCGCGCGGCCGAGTGGACCCCGCGGATGCCCGCCGACCAGCGGGACCGCGAGTACAAGAACTGGCTCAAGGCCGTCGAGCGGTCCATGGGCTGGATCGACGAGGAAAACGCCGGCTGACCGCACCAGCCGACGAACCGATGAGGAGCTGAAGAGATCATGAGCACCCTGCAGAGCGTCCCCGCCCTGGGAACGCACCCGACCGCCGGCTCGAACGCGAGCCGCGCCGAGACCCGTGAGCAGCTGTCGAAGGCCACGTACGACCTGCTGGTCATCGGCGGCGGAATCCTGGGCACCTCGGTGGCCTGGCACGCCGCGCAGTCGGGTCTGCGGGTGGCCATGGTGGACGCCGGCGACTTCGCCGGCGCCACCTCCTCCGCCTCCTCCAAGCTCGTCCACGGCGGCCTGCGCTACCTGCAGACCGGCGCGGTCAAGCTGGTGGCAGAGAACCACCACGAGCGGCGGGTGCTGGCCAAGGACGTGGCCCCGCACCTGGTCAACCCGCTCACCTTCTACCTGCCGGTCTACAAGGGCGGTCCGGTGGGTGCGGCCAAGCTGGGCGCGGGCGTCTTCGCCTACTCCGCCCTCTCGGCCTTCGGCGACGGCATGGGCAAGGTCATATCCCCGGCCCGTGCCGTCGCCGACAACCCCGGTCTGAAGACGGACAACCTCAAGGCCGTCGCGGTCTACTACGACCACCAGATGAACGACTCCCGCGTCGCCGTCATGACGGTCCGCGCGGCCGTCGAGTCCGGTGCCGTCGTCCTCAACCACGCCGAGGTCACCGGCCTGCGCACGACGCGCGGCCGGGTCTCCGGTGCCGAGCTCAAGGACCGCCTCGACGGCACCGAGTTCGGCGTCGACGCCCGCGTCGTGCTCAACGCCACCGGCCCGTGGGTGGACCACCTGCGGCGCATGGAGGACAAGCACGCGCTGCCGTCGATCCGCCTCTCCAAGGGCGCGCACATCGTCATGAAGCGCAAGTCGCCGTGGAAGGCCGCCATGGCCACCCCGATCGACAAGTACCGCATCACCTTCGCCCTGCCGTGGGAGGACCAGCTGCTGCTGGGCACCACCGACGAGGTGTACGAGGGCGACCCGGCGGACGTCCGCGCCACCGAGAAGGACATCCAGCAGATCCTGGACGAGGCCGCCTTCTCCGTGAAGGACGCCGACCTGGACCGCTCCCTGATGACGTACGCCTTCGCCGGCCTGCGCGTGCTGCCCGGCGGCCCCGGCGGCGTCGAGAAGGCCAAGCGCGAGACGGTCGTCTCCGAGGGTGCCGGCGGCATGCTGTCGGTGGCCGGCGGCAAGTGGACCACGTACCGCCACATCGGCCGCGTGGTCATGGACAAGCTGGCCAAGCTCCCGGGCAGCCCGCTGACCGACGACATGGAGCCGGTGAAGTCGCTGGTCCGCCGGGTCCCGCTGCCCGGTGTCGCCAACCCGAACGCGGTCGCGCACCGCCTGCTCGTCGACCGCGAGCCCGGCGCGCGCATGGACCCGCTGACCGCCCGCCACCTGGCCTCCCACTACGGCTCGCTCGCCTTCGACATCGCCCGCCTGGCGAACGAGGACCCGGCGCTGGCCGAGCGGATCCACCCGGACGGCCCGGAGATCTGGGCGCAGGTCGCCTACGCCCGCGACTTCGAGTGGGCCGAGACCGTCGACGACGTGCTCCGCCGCCGCACCACGGTGACCATCCGCGGTCTGGACGACGACGCGGTCCGCGGCCGCGTCGAGGAGATGCTGGGCCGCAAGGCATAGCCTCCCGCAAGGTGGGGAAGAGGGGCGGTTCCGAGGGGAACCGCCCCTCTGTCGTGGGCTGTGGCCGCCGTCCCCACAAGGCTTAGGCTGGCCCACGTACACAAGGAACTTGGGAAGGAGACCTGGGTGATCGAGCTTGAGGGCGTGCCCGAGCTGATCGACCCGGTCATGGTGGCCGCGTTCGAGGGCTGGAACGACGCGGGTGACGCGGCCTCCGGTGCGGTCGCGCACCTGGACCGGGAGTGGAAGGGAGAGGTCTTCGCGGCGCTCGACGCCGAGGACTACTACGACTTCCAGGTCAACCGGCCGACGGTGTGGCTGGACAACGGGGTACGGAAGATCACCTGGCCGACGACGCGGCTGTCCGTGGTGCGCATCGGCGGCGCGAAGCCGCGCGACCTCGTGCTCGTACGGGGCATCGAACCGTCGATGCGGTGGCGGTCGTTCTGCAACGAACTCCTCGGCTTCGCCCACGAACTGGGCGTCGAGATGGTGGTCATCCTCGGCGCCCTGCTCGGCGACACCCCGCACACCCGTCCGGTGCCGGTCAGCGGGGTCACCTCGGATCCCGACCTGGCGCGCACGATGCACCTGGAGGAGACCAAGTACGAGGGCCCGACCGGCATCGTCGGCATCCTCCAGGAGGCCTGCACCCACGCCGGGGTCCCCGCCGTGTCCCTGTGGGCGGCGGTCCCCCACTACGTCTCCCAACCGCCCAACCCGAAGGCCACGCTCGCCCTGCTGAACCGGCTGGAGGACCTGCTCGACCTGCGGATCCCGCTCGGCGAGCTGCCCGAGGACGCGCGGGCCTGGCAGCTGGGCGTCGACCAACTGGCCGCGGAGGACAGCGAGGTCGCCGAGTACGTCCAGACGCTGGAGGAGGCGCGGGACACCGCGGACCTGCCGGAGGCGTCCGGGGACGCCATCGCCCGGGAGTTCGAGCGGTACCTGCGCAGGCGGGATCCGGGGACCGAGCCGGGGCCCGGCGGGGCCGCGGGTGACGGGTCGTACCTGCGGGACACCTCGTCCGGGCGGACGCGGCCGCCGAGGCGGGCCGCGGACCCCGACCCCGGTCCGGACCCCGAGTCCGGGTCCGGACCGGGACAGGAGCCGGGCGACGACGACACCACGGGCCCCGGGGAGCCACCCCAGCCGTAGAGGTGCCGGGGCGATCCCCCAGCCCTAGCGGCGCCGGGGCAGAGCCCCCGCAACGGCGCCGCACCGTAGGCACGCGGCCCCGGCGCGCCCCCGCCCCGCCGGGATCATCTGGCCCCGCCGGCGTGGGGCGGGGGCAGGGCCACGCAGTGCCCGGGCGCAGCCCGTCCGGCCTCGGCGGCCGGGGCTGCGCCCGGGGGTGTTACAGGGCCACGCCGAGGAGGGCGTCCACCGTGCGGGTGACGAGACCCGGGGCCGCGGTGTCGGTGCCGTCCGTGGCGTTCTGGGCGTCGACCCAGCGGTCCACGGCCGCGAGCGCCGCCGGCGCGTCCAGGTCGTCGGCGAGGGCCGCGCGGACCTCCTCGACCAGCGCGTCGGCCGGAATGCCGTCCGGGCGGGACACGGCCGCGCGCCAGCGCGCCAGGCGGGCCTCCGCCTCCGCGAGGACCCCGTCCGTCCACTCCCAGTCGGCGCGGTAGTGGTGCGCCAGCAGGGCCAGGCGGATCGCCGCCGGGTCGACGCCGGCCCGCCGCAGGGCGGAGACGAAGACCAGGTTGCCCTTGGACTTCGACATCTTCTCGCCGTGCAGCGCGACCATGCCCGCGTGCACGTACGCCTTGGCCATCGGGAACTCGCCGGTCAGGACCTGCGCGTGCGAGGCGCCCATCTCGTGGTGCGGGAACGCCAGGTCGGATCCGCCGCCCTGGATGTCGAAGCCCATGCCCAGGTGGTCCAGGGCGATGGCCACGCACTCGATGTGCCAGCCGGGGCGGCCCCGGCCGAGGGATCCGCCGTCCCAGCTGGGCTCGCCCGGACGCGCGGCCATCCACAGCATCGGGTCGAGGGGGTTCTTCTTGCCCGGGCGGTCCGGGTCCCCGCCGCGCTCCGCGGACAGCAGGCGCATGGCCTCCGCGTCGAGGTTCGACACGCCGCCGAAGTGGGTGTCGGACTCCACCGAGAAGTAGACGTCCCCGTCCAGCTCGTACGCCGCGCCCGCGTCCCGCAGCCGCTCCACCAGCGGCACGATGCCCGGTATGGCCTCGACGGCGCCGATGTAGTGCTGCGGCGGCAGGATCCGCAGGGCGGTCATGTCCTCGCGGAACAGGGCCGTCTCGCGCTCCGCGAGCTCGGTCCAGTCGTGGCCGTCGCGCAGGGCCCGCTCCAGGAGGGGGTCGTCGACGTCCGTGACGTTCTGGACGTAGTGAACCTGCCGCTTGGTGTCGAGCCACACGCGCTGAACGAGGTCGAACGCGTTGTAGGTCGCCGCGTGACCGATGTGGGTCGCGTCGTACGGGGTGATGCCGCAGACGTAGATGCGGGCGACGGGCCCGGGGTCGAGGGTGATCTTCCCCTGGGTCGCGGTGTCGTGGATCTGGAGGTCGCGGCCCTTACCGGGAAGGGCGGGGACCTCAGAAGCGGGCCAGGCATGCATGTGTCGAGCCTAACCGGACGCCTGTTCCTCGAACGAACCGGACCGCACTGTTGGCCGAATAGGCACTCTTGCGGTCCCACGCGTGTTGTGCGTGCCGGGTCCGGCCTGCTCAGACGGGGGGCCAGGGGATCGCCGGCCACTGCCCGGAGGGCTCGGGGTGGACGCCCGAGCGCCGCAGACGGGACACGCGGGCCCGTACGGCGGCCAGCTCGGCGGGAGTGATCAGTTCGGCCAGCCGGGTGGCGAGCGGGCCCCCGGCCGCGAGCTGCCGCTCCAGGCCGGTCAGCACCTCGCGCGCCTCGTCCGTCAGCGGTTCGCCGGCCCAGCCCCACAGCAGGGTGCGCAGCTTGTCCTCGACGTGGAAGGTCACGCCGTGGTCGATGCCGTAGAGGCGGCCGTCGGGTCCGGCCAGCAGGTGGCCGCCCTTGCGGTCGCCGTTGTTGATCACGGCGTCGAGGACGGCGAGGCGGCGCAGCCGGGGGTCGTCGGCGTGGACGAGGAGCGCGGTGCGGCCCTCGCCGACGTCGGCGAGGGCGACCGGCTTCCAGCCCTCGCCCGCTTCCTCGCCCTCGACCAGGGCCAGCAGCCCGTCGGCCCCGGTGGACCCGTCGGACCCGTCGGACCCGTCGGCTCCGTCGGCTCCGTCGGCCGTTATCCACTGCTGGACCATGCCCTCCCCGTACGGGCCGTCGCGCAGCACCGTCGGCGGCACCAGGCCCCAGCCGGTGGCCTCGGAGACGAGGTAGGCGGCGACCTCCCGACGGGCGAGGTTGCCGTCGGGGAAGTCCCACAGCGGGCGCTCGCCCTTGACCGGCTTGTACACGCAGTCGGCGCGCACGCCCCCGTACTCCACCGTGCACAGCAGCACGGCGTTGGACGCGCCGGAGATCCGGCCGACGACCGTCAGCTCGCCCTTGGCGAGCAGCTCTTCCCGCTCCCCCGTGGTGTTCACACCTGGCGCCGGTAGCCGTTCTGGCGCGGGCACACGTGCCCCTCGGGGTCGAGCGGAAGGCTGCACAGCGGGCACGGCGGCCGGCCGGCGTTGACCACGTCCAGGGCCCGCTTGGCGAAGGCCCGGGCCTGGGCGCCGGTGAGGCGGACCCGCAGCATCGGCGGGCCGTTCTCCTCGTCCTGGAGGAGCCGCTCCTCGGCCTCGGCGAGGTCCTCCTCGGATTCGGCGTCGAGTTCCACCAGCGCCTGGGCCTCGACGATCATCCGCTGGTGTTCACCGTCCCAGGCGAGGGCCATGGTCCCGACACGGAACTCCTCCTCGACGGGGACGTCCAGGGGGGCCGTGTCGGCTGCCTCGGTGGGGGCCACGGCCGGGACCGGGGCATTGCCGCCGGTGCGCCGTACGACCTCGTCCAGCAGTTCGTCCATCCGCTCGGCGAGCGCCGCGACCTGGGTCTTCTCCAGGGAGACGCTGGTGGTGCGGTGGCCGGCGGAGGCCTGCAGGAAGAACGTACGGCGTCCCGGCAGACCGACCGTGCCGGCCACGAAGCGGTCCGGCGGGTCGTAGAGGAACACCTGACGGGGCACGTCCAGTCTCCAAGTCTGGGGGTCCCCCCGGACGGAGTCTGGGGAGGCGGGGCGGGGCGCACGGGCAGGGGCGGGTTCACGCCCATGTGTTGGCCCATCCACCCTACTGCGCCGTTCGATCACGCCGCTCCCGCGCCGCCGCCCACGACGGCGTTCCCCCCGTCCTCGGTGGCCGCTTCGAAGGTCTCCGTGTCGGCCGCGGCCTCGTCGGGTTCACGGGCGGGGCGCGGGGAGAGCGAGCCGAAGTCGCCGGTGTCGCCGAGCCGGAGCAGGAACGGCCGGGTGGGCGTGTAGCGGACGGCGGTGACCGAGCAGGGGTCGACGTGGAGCCGCTGGAACAGGTCCAGGTGCATGCCGAGGGCGTCCGCCACCAGGGCCTTGATGATGTCCCCGTGCGAGCACATCAGGAAGACGGCGTCGCTGCCGTGCTCCTCCTCGATCCGGGTGTTCCACTCGCGGACGCAGTCCACGGCGCGGGCCTGCATGGCGCGCAGCGACTCGCCGCCGGGGAAGGCCGCGGCCGACGGATGGTGCTGGACGATCTTCATCAGGGGTTCGTCGGCGAGTTCGGACAGCTTGCGGTTCGACCAGTCCCCGTAGTGGCATTCGCCGATCCGCTCGTCGGTGTGCAGCGGCAGGTCCGGGCGCGCGGCGAGCAGCGGCGCGAGGGTCTCCCGGCAGCGCTGGAGCGGGCTGGTGACGGCGGCGGCGAGGGGCACCGCGGCCAGTCGTTCGGGGAGGGCCGCGGCCTGTTCGGCGCCGCGCCGGTCGAGGGCCACGCCGGGCGTCCATCCGGCGAGCAGCCCTGCGGTGTTGGCGGTGGACCGCCCGTGTCGTACGAGGATCAGCGTGGCCATGGCGCCAAGGGTAGGCCCTGGCGTGCGGGAACAGGACGGGGGCGACGGGGCCCAGATGCGGGTTGGGCGCGGGCGGGGCACAATGCCGGGCGTGATTGTCGACTGCGCGATGTACCGGAACGGCCGCCGCTCCGCCGCGCCCGAGGACTTCTCGGACGCCCTGGACATGGCCCGGGCGGCGGGTGACGCGTTCGTCTGGATCGGCGTGCACGAGCCGACGGAGGAGGAATTCGAGCACGTCAGCCGCGAGTTCGGGTTGCACCGGCTGGCCGTGGAGGACGCGCTGACCGCGCACCAGCGGCCGAAGCTGGAGGTGTACGACGATTCGCTGTTCGTCGTCCTCAAGCCGGTGCTGTACGACGACGACGCGGCCGCGGTGACCACCGGCGAGCTGATGGTCTTCATCGGCGACTCGTTCGTGGTCACCGTCCGGCACGGCGAGGGGGCGGCGCTGGCCGACGTACGGCGCCGGCTGGAGCAGGAGCCCGAGGTGCTGCGGCACGGGCCGACGGCGGTGCTGTACGCGGTCTCGGACGCGGTGGTGGACCACTACGTGGAGGTGGCCGACGAGCTCCAGGTGGACCTGGAGGAGCTGGAGACCGACGTCTTCGCGCCGACCGGCCAGGACACCCGGCACACCGCCGCCCGGATCTACGGCTTCAAGCGGCAGGTGCTGGAGTTCCGGCGGGCGGCGAGCCCGCTGGCGCAGCCGATGGAACGGCTCGCGTTCGGGAACGTGCCGTTCGTGCACGGGCCCGCGCAGCCCTTCTTCCGCGATGTCGCCGACCACCTGGCGAAGGCGAACGAGCACGTGGAGGGCCTGGACCGGCTGCTGTCGGACGCGCTGTCCGCGCACCTGGCGCAGGTGGGCGTCCGGCAGAACGACGACATGCGCAAGATCTCCGCGTGGGCGGCGATGGCGGCCGTGCCGACCATGGTGGCGGGGATCTACGGGATGAACTTCGACCGGATGCCGGAGCTGCGGAACCCGTGGGGCTATCCCGCGGTGCTGGCGGTGATGGCGGCGGCCTGCCTGGGGCTGCACCGGCTGTTCAAGAACCGCGGCTGGCTGTAGCGGCGGGGCGGGCCGCGCCCTACGCGTACTCGGGGGCGGTGACGGGCGTGCTGCCGAGGGCGTCGCGCCGCTCGGGCGGGCGCAGGCTGATCATGCGGTGCCAACCGGCGAACCGCTCGTACGCGTACGTCCCGTGGATCCCGGCGGCGAGCGCGGCGGACTTGGGGGCGGGCCAGCGCAGCAGCCGGCCCATGTGCGCCATGACGGCGAGGCTGACGTCCCGGTAGATGGCGATCTCGGCGAGGGCGCTCTCGCGCAGCGCCCGCTGGATGGTTCTGCCGTGTCCCTCGCGGGCGAGGCGGAGGAGTTCCTCGTGGCAGTAGGACAGGTGGTTGTCCTCGTCGTGGCTGATCATGCGGATGGCCTTGCCGACCGTCGGGTGGTCGCCGAAGTGCCGGACGAGCATGTCCATCTGGTCGGCGGCGCGCTGTTCGGTGACCCGGCTGTGGGCGAGGTAGACGACGATGTCCTCCTCCGTCAGCCTCTGCTCGGCCCGCAGCTTGGTGTGGGCGAGGCCGATGCCGCGCCGCTCCAGCAGCATCGTGTAGTCGGTCTCGGGCGGTACGGGAACGGCGGGCAGGCCGCGCCGGCGCAGCAGCGCCTGGAAGATGCGGCCGTGCTTGTCCTCGTCGGCGCCGTGCCGGGTGATCTTGGGAGCGAGGTCGCGCATGCTGGTGGGCACCAGGGCCGCGATCCGGGCGTTCTCCCAACCGCCCTGGGTCTCCCCGCTGGCGGCGATGGAGCAGAACAACTGGAAGGAGTCGTCGTTGTCGACGATCTCCTGGAAGAGGCTGCGGGCAGAGAGCATGCATCGAGTCAACGGCCGATCCCGCGGGCGGGCAACCGAGGGGTCGCACTGCTCGGCCGAATGAACGACGCACGGGGGTGAAGCGGGGGCGTAACCCGGCGGACGCCGCGCGCGTTGTTCACTGTGTCGGCCGTGGCGGGGAAGACCCCCCGAGCCCCCACCACGGCCGCAGGCGTCACGCCCGGGCCCGAGCCGCCCCCCGGCGGTCGGACCCGGGTGTCTCCGGGATCAGGCGAGGCCGGCCCGCTCCAGGGCCTCGGTGCCGGCGCGCAGGGCCGTGATCCGCTCGTCCAGGGTGAACCCGGCCGGGGCGAGCGTCAGGGTGGTGACCCCGGCCTCGGCGTAGGCCCGCATGCCGTCCGCGATGCGCTCCACGGAGCCGAGCAGGGTGGTGGAGTCGATCAGGGAGTGCGGGACGGCCGCGGCGGCGCCCGTCTTGTCGCCCGCCAGGTACTTGTCCTGGATCTCGGCGGCCTCCTTCTCGTAGCCCATGCGCTGGGCGAGCTGGTTGTAGAAGTTCTGCTTGCGGCTGCCCATGCCGCCCACGTACAGGGCGGTGTACGGGCGGAACATGTCGGCGAGGGCGGTCACGTCCTCGCCGACGGCCAGCGGCACGGTCGGGCAGACGTCGAAGCCGTCCATGGTCAGCCCGGCCTTCTCGCGCCCGGCCCGGATGTGGGTGAGCGCGGTGGCCTCCAGGTGCTCGGCCGCCGGGAAGATCAGCAGGGCGCCGTCGGCGATCTCGCCGGTCTGCTCCAGGTTCTTCGGGCCGATGGCGGCGATGTAGAGCGGGATGCGCTCGCGCTCCGGGTGCACGGTCAGCTTGATGGGCTTGCCGGGGCCGCCCGGCAGCGGCAGGGTCCAGTGCTCGCCCTCGTAGGAGAGGCGCTCGCGGGTCATCGCCCGGCGGACGATCTCCACGTACTCGCGGGTCCGGGCGAGGGGCTTGTCGAACTTCACGCCGTACCAGCCCTCGGAGACCTGGGGGCCGGAGACCCCGAGGCCGAGCCGGAACCGGCCCTTGGTGAGGGAGTCCAGGGTGGCGGCCGTCATGGCGGTCATCGCGGGCTGGCGGGCCGGGATCTGCATGATCGCGGAGCCGACGTCGATGCGCTCGGTCTGGGCGGCGACCCAGGAGAGCACGGTCGGCGCGTCGGAGCCGTAGGCCTCGGCGGCCCAGCACACGTCGTAGCCGAGGCGGTCCGCCTCCTGGGCCACGGCGAGGTTGTCCGCGTCCATGCCGGCGCCCCAGTAGCCGAGATTGATGCCGAGCCGCATGTGTCGTCCCCTTACCGGTTTACCGATCAGTAACGTCGTTGTGAGCAGGGACTGTAGCGCGCCCCGGTCCGCCGCGTCAGCGTCCCAGTAGTCTCAGCGGTCATGGAGCAGAGGCATCTCGGCCGCACCGGCCTGCGCGTGTCCCGGATCGGCCTCGGCACCCTGACCTGGGGCCGGTCGACGGACGGGCCGGACGAGGCGGGCGCCGCCGAGCAGTTGAAGACCTTCTGGGACGCGGGCGGCACCCTCGTCGACACGGCCGACGTGTACGGCGGCGGCGAGGCGGAGTACCTGCTCGGGCAGCTCATCGGCGGGCTGGTGCCGCGCCGGGAGCTGGTCATCGCCACCAAGGCGGGCGGTGTCGCGGACCCGGACCGGCGCTTCGACGGCTCGCGCGGGCACCTGCTGGCCGCCCTGGACGACTCGCTGGCCCGGCTGGGCACCGACTACGTGGACCTGTGGCAGCTCCACGCCTTCGACCCGGCGACCCCGCTGGAGGAGACCCTGCAGGCGCTGGACCTGGCCGTGAGCAGCGGGCGGGCCCGCTACGCGGGGGTGTCGGAGTTCAGCGGCTGGCAGCTGGCGAAGGCGGCCACCTTGCAGCTGGCCGCGCCGGGGGCGGGCCGGACCCGGCTGGCCAGCACCCAGATGGAGTACTCGCTGCTGCAGCGCGGCGTGGAACGGGAGGTGCTGCCGGCGGCGCTGGACCTGGGGATCGGCCTGCTGCCGTCGTCACCGCTGGGCCGCGGGGTGCTGACGGGCAAGTACCGGGACGGGATCCCGGCGGACTCCCGGGGCGCTTCGCCCACCATGGGCGCCTTCGTGGAGCCGTACCTGGACGAGGCGGCCGGACGGATCGTGGACGCGGTCACGACGGCCGCCCACGGGCTGGCCGTGACACCGCTCCAGGTGGCGCTGGCGTGGGTGCGGGACCGTCCGGGGGTGGCCGCACCGGTCGTCGGCGCACGGACGGCCGCACAGCTGGCGGAGGCGCTGTCGGTGGAGGCGCTTAGTCTTCCGGAGGAGATCCGCCGGGCACTGGACGACGTGTCGGCCCCGGTGCACCGCTACCCCGACCAGGACTGGAGCACGCTGTGAGTACGGACCGCCACGCCGCCGAGCCGGCCTCCCCCGGCCCGCAGGGCGAGGCCCCGAAGGCCACCGGACCCGCCGCCGCGGCGGCCGGCACCCCGGGCCCGGCCCCCGACGAGCCGCCGACGGCCGCCACAGCGCCCCCCGCCCCCGAGGCCCCGGCCGACACCGCGGCGGACGCGGGCGCCGAAGCCGGGGACGACGCCCCCGCGCCCGAGGCCGCCACCGCCGAGGCTGCGGAGCCCGCCCCGGAGACCGCCGAGGCCCCGGCCGAAGCCGACACCGACACCGCAGACCCGGAGGACGGCCCCGCCGCACCGGCCGGCGCCGGCGACGACACGGCAGAGCCGGAGAGCAGCTCCGGCCACGCGGAAGCTGCCGCACCCGCCGGCACCGGGGACGGCTCCGCCGAAGCCGGGGACGAGCCCGCGGAGGCCGAGAGCCGCTCCGACGGCACGGAGGCCGGCGCGGCCGGCGGTGCCGGGGACGACGCCGAGGCTGCGGACGGCTCCGGCGACGCCGCGGCCCCGCAGCTGAGCGAGGCCCAGGCCGAACTCGCAGCCCAGCGTGTGGAGCGCGAGCGCATCGCCCACCGCAAGGCGCAGCGGCAGGCCCCGGTCGAGGCCGGCGCCAAGCTCAGCGGCACGGCCGCCGACCTGCTGGCCGCCGTACGGGCCGTGGAGAGCGGGGAGAAGCCCTCCCCCCGCTACTTCGACGAGGCCCCGACCGCCCCGCGCAGGCCCGCCCCGGCCCCGGCCCCCTCGCCGGCGACCCCGCCCCGCCCCCGCCCGACGGCCGCGGCGGCCCCCGCCGCCCCTCCCGCGGCGAGCGTCGAGGCCGTACGGGCCGTCCTGGCCCGCGGCGGCGCCCCCGAGCAGCTCGCCGCCCCGGCCGCCTCCGCCCTCGGCGAGACGGCCGCCGAAGAGCTCGTGGAGAACCCCTGGCGGCTGCTGGCCGTGGCCGGGATCCGCCCGACCCAGGCGGACTCCTTCGCGCGGGCCCTGCTGGGCCCCGCCGCGGGCCCGGGCGACGAGCGGCGGGCCGCCGCCCTCGTCGGCTGGCTGCTGGAGCAGGCCGCCGTCAAGGGGCACACCGCGCTGGATGCGCCCACCCTGGAGTCGGCCCTGGCCCAGTACGGCGTTCCGCAGCCGGCCGAGGCCCTGGAGCAGTCCGTCGCCGAGGGCCTGGTCCTGGTGTTCCACGAGCCGCTCGGCGCGCCCGTCGCGCACGGCGAGGAGGGCGAGGAGGGCGAGGAGGGCGCCGAGGGCGAGGAACAGCCCGTACGGGTGCTGATGGGCCTGGAGACGTACGCCCTGGCCGAGGAGAGCCTGGCCGACGGACTGGCCCGGCTGGCCGGCACCTTCACCGCCGCCGCGGACGCCGCCGCCTGGCAGGAGGCCGCCACCGGCACGGGCGCCGACCTGATCCGCGCGGTCGCCGGGCACGGCCTGGTCGTCCACACCGGCGGCGAGGCGGCCCGCGCCGAGCCCCTGGCCCTGCTGGAGGCCGCCGGGAAGCTGGGCCTGCGCACCTGCCTGGCCGCGCACGCGCCGGCGCCCGCGCCCGCGCACGCGCCCGCGCCGGCGACCGCGCAGGGTGCCTTCACCGTGGCCGGGCTGCTGGCCGGGACCGAGGGGCCGGAGCGGGACGCGGACGGGCAGTTCGCACTGGACCTGCTCGTGGTGCTGGACGCGCCGCAGCTGGACGTGGAGAGCGCCGCCGAGCTGGTCGAGTCGGTGCCGGACGGGGCCCGGCTGGTGCTGTCCGGGGACCCGGCGGTGCTCGGGTCGGCGGGCCCGGGGCGGGTGTTCGCCGATGTGCTGGCGGCCCGCGCCTGCCCCCAGGTGGTCTCCCGCATCCCGGATCCGGGCCCGCTCGGCGAGCTGGTCTCGGGCATCGGGATCGGCGAGCTCAACCAGGTCGAGGCCCCCGGCAAGGAGGTCGTCATCGTCCCCGTGCGCGACGCCGGGGAGGCGGTGCACCGCACCGTGCAGCTGGTGGCGGAGTCCGTGCCGCGTGCCTTCGGGATCGCCGCGGACGGCATCCAGGTGATCACCCCGGGCCATGGCGGCCCGGCGGGCACCCGGGCGCTGAACGCGGCGCTGAAGGAGCGGCTGAACCCGGGGCCGGCCCGGTTCGACGGCTTCGACCCCGGCGACCGGATCGTCCACGTGCCCTCGCCGGGCCGGGCCGTTCCGGGCCGGGTGGTCTCGGCGGACGCGCAGGGCCTGCACCTGGAGACCGCGGGCGGGCGGATCGTCGTACCGAAGGAGCAGGTGGCGGCGCAGGTGCGGCACGGCTGGGCGGTGACGGCGCACCAGGCCGTCGGCATGCGCTGGCCGGCCGTGGTCGCCGTCCTGCCGGGCGATGCGGCGCCGGCGCTGTCGCGGGACTGGGTGTACACGGCGTTCGGCCGGGCCGAGCGGCACCTGTCGGTGGTGCACGGGGTCGACCAGGCGCTGCCGCACGCCGTCGCGGAGGTGCTGCCGAAGCCGCGTACGACCAGGCTGGCGGGCCTGCTGCGGACGCTGGCGGCGGCGGCCGCGGAGCAGCCGGAGTAGCCGGCAGCGGCTGTCCGAGCGGACGAGCGCGGCCCCCGCCCTGCCCGGGCGGCGGCCGCGTCGCGTTCCGGCCCGGGGACGGATCAGGCGGGGGCGAAGCCGGGCTCCGCCGCCTCGTCGTCCTCGTCCGCTTCCTCGTCCGCCTCCTCGTCCTCGTCGTCGAAGACGGAGCTGACGTCGAAGCGGTGCAGCACGTCCTGCGGATCGGTGTTCTGGAAGGGCGAGCCCAGCCATTCCCCCGGCTCCGCGGCCTCGCGCGAGGCGGCGACCCAGAGGGTCGAGTCGCCCTCCTCCAGGCCGAAGTCCTTGGCGCGCGACGCGATTTCGTCGGGCTCGTACTCCCCGAAGAGGACGCCGAGCGCTCCCGCGGTGCCGCCGTCGTGGACGAGTTCCGCCTCCCTGTCGTGCGCCGCGACCCGGTCGGCCTGGGCGATCAGCCGCGCGGGCTTGGCGACGGTGTAGTCGCGGCGGATGAGCACGCTGAACGCGGCGGGCTCCGCCGGGCCGCGGTACGGGGCTCCGTCCTCGGGCGTGGGGATCTCGAACGGCGTGACCTCGTCGTACCGGTCGTAGAGCAGTTCGTCGTACTCCTCGGCGGCGGCGGCGAGTTCGTTGAATGCGGCGTAGACGGCCGGATCCTCGTCCCCGATCCTGCTCTCGACCGCGGCGAGGTGACGGTCGATGGCGGCCTTGACCGCCTCGGCGGCGGCGCGTACCTCGGCAACAGTGGGCAGAGCGGCATCAGACATAGTGCAGACGCTATCCGTAGCGGGGCCGTGCCCGCACAATAGATGCGATGCCGGAATACGAATTCGTCGACGTGTACGTGCCCCGCGGGGTTCCCCGCAGCGAGGCGACCCGACTGCTGACCGACCATGCCGAGTACGGGCACTGGGAGCTCGACCGGCTGACCCTCCACCGGGACGGGAGCCGGCGCGTGCGGCTGCGACGGCGGATCATCCGTCAGGTCCGCGCCACCTGGTGACGCGGGCCCCGGGGTGCGGGGCCCGCGTCGTGAGGGCCCGTCAGGCCGTGGAGCGGGCGCGCCGGTAGAGGAGCGCGCCGGCCAGCAGCGTCCCGGCGGCGAGTGGAAGCCCCACGCCGAGGACGTCACCGGCACCGGTCGCCGCGAGCCCCGCCGGCCGCGCCGACGCGACCCCGACCCCGGTCCCCGGCGTACCCGGGTGCCCGGGAGTACCGGGCTGACCGGGCTGCGCCGGCGTACCCGGCTGACCCGGGGTACCGGGCTGGCCGGGCTGGCCGGGCTGGCCGGGCTGGCCGGGCTGGCCGGGCTGGCCCGGAGTACCCGGCTGGCCCGGCATACCCGGAGTGCCGGGCTGCCCGGGCGTGCTGGGCTGGCCCGGGGTACCAGGCTGGCCGGGCGTGCCGGGCTGACCCGGAGTACCAGGCTGGCCGGGCTGACCCGGAGTACCGGGCGTACCCGGCTGCCCGGGGGTGCCGGGCGTTCCCGGCTGACCGGGCGTGCCGGGCTGACCGGGCGTACCCGGGGTGCCGGGCGTACCCGGGGTGCCCGGGTGCTCGCTCTCGTCGCACGGCTCGTCCGGCCCGCCGGGCTGGCCCGGCTGGCCGGGGTGGCCCGGCTGGCCGGGGTGGCCCGAGTGGCCGCCGGCCCGGCCCGGCTTCGCCGATTCGTTGGAACAGCGGTTCCCGAAGGCCGGGTTGAGGCCCCCGACGACCGTGACCGTGTTCCCGCAGGCGTTCACCGGGACTTCCACGGGCGCCTGGACGTTGTTCCCGGACAGCACGCCCGGGGAGTTCGCGGCACGGCCGGCCGCGCCGGAGTCCGCGTGCGCGTATCCCCCACCCAGCGCGAGCACGCCTCCTGCCGCCGCCATGGTGATCAGGGTCTTCCTGGTGACCGCTGCCTGTCGTCGCATCTGTGTGTTCCCCCAGCTGAAAAAGACGAACGGCCGGGCCCTGAAGCCCGGCGGCCCCGGAACGCTGGAATGCGTTCCGGGGCCCAAGACTTCAGATGCGTCAGGCGTTGACGCAGGTGTTGCCGAAGGCCGGGTTCAGCAGGCCGACAACGTTGATGGTGTTGCCGCAGACGTTCACCGGGATGTGGACCGGGACCTGGACGACGTTGCCGGACAGGACACCGGGGGAGCCGATGGCCGCACCCTGGGCGCCCGCGTCGGCCACGGCCAGACCCGCACCCGCGAGAACCAGACCACCGGTGGCGGCAGCAGCGGCCACAACCTTCTTGAGCATTGTTCCTCCTAGTAGGCAATGCGGTCCCAGCCGCGGACCGCACCACCTGTAACGAGGAGGGATCACCGGGGCTACGAGCGTATGAGCGCATTCACTCTTCTCAGTGGAATGCGCACACCTTCGCGATTCTCAGCAGTTGTCGATGAATCGGTCGAGCACCCGTACGCCGAACTTCAGCCCGTCCACCGGCACCCGCTCGTCCACACCGTGGAACATGCCCGCGAAGTCCAGCTCCGGCGGCAGCTGCAGCGGCGCGAAGCCGAAGCAGCGGATGCCGAGGTCGTCGAAGGACTTGGCGTCGGTGCCGCCGGAGAGCATGTACGGGACCGCGCGCGCGATCGGGTCCTCCGCCTTGAGGGCGCCCTGCATGGCGTCGACGAGCCGGCCGTCGAAGTCGGTCTCCAGGGCCTTGTCGCCGTGCACGTCCTCCCGCTTGACGCGCGGGCCGAGGATCCGGTCGAGGTCGGCGAAGAACTCGTCCTCGTAGCCGGGCAGGAAGCGGCCGTCCACGTGGGCGGTGGCCTGGCCGGGGATCACGTTCACCTTGTAGCCGGCGCCCAGCATGGTCGGCGCGGCCGAGTTCCGCAGCGTGGCCCCGACCATCTTGGCGATGCCGCCCAGCTTGGCGAGGGTGGCGTCCATGTCGTCGGGGTCGAGGGGGGTGCCCAGCGCGTCCGAGAGTTCGTCCAGGAAGGACCGCACGGTCTTGGTGACGCGCACCGGCCACTGGTGGCGGCCGAGCCGCCCCACGGCCTCGCAGAGCTCCGTGATCGCGTTGTCGTTGTTGGTCATCGAGCCGTGGCCCGCCGTGCCCTCCACGGTGAGCCGCATCCAGTGCATGCCCTTCTGGGCGGTCTCCACCAGGTACAGCCGCAGGTTCTCGTTGACGGTGAAGGAGAAGCCGCCGACCTCACCGATGGCCTCGGTGACACCCTCGAGGAGCCCGGGGTGCTTGTCCACGAGGTACCGGGCCCCGTACAGGCCGCCCGCCTCCTCGTCGGCGAGGAAGGCGAGCACGATGTCCCGCGGCGGCTTGCGGCCGCTGCGCAGCCGGTCGCGGACGACGGCGAGCGTCATCGCGTCCATGTCCTTCATGTCGACGGCGCCGCGGCCCCACACGCACCCGTCGGCGATCTCGCCGGAGAACGGGTCGTACGTCCAGTCGGCGGCGTTCGCCGGCACCACGTCGGTGTGGCCGTGGATGAGCAGGGCGGGACGGGAGGGGTCCTCGCCCTCGATCCTGGCGACGGTCGAGGCCCGCCCCTTGTGGGATTCGAGGATCTGCGGCTCCAGCCCGACCTCGGCGAGCTTCTCCGCGACCCACTCGGCGGCCCGGCGCTCGCCGGGGCCGGAGTGGTCCCCGTAGTTGCTCGTGTCGATCCGGATGAGGTCCCTGCAGAGGTCGACGACCTCGTCCTCGCCGGAGACGGTCCTGCCCGCGCTCGACTGGCTCACGCTGCTTCCTCCCACTGGTCGGTCCGACTGCCTCCCCATCCTCCCGCTTCGGCCCGCTCCGCCCAAGGGCGATCCCCGGCCGCGAGGGGGGTGATCGAGCACCCCGGAATGTTTGGTAATGTTTTCCACGTCGGAACGGCCAAGGGCCGCGAGACAGACACCTAGTCCGGGTGGCGGAATGGCAGACGCGCTAGCTTGAGGTGCTAGTGCCCTTTATCGGGCGTGGGGGTTCAAGTCCCCCCTCGGACACCAGCTAAGACCCCAGTTCATCTGGGGTCTTTCTGTTTCTCCGGCCCCGGGCCGACCGCTGCACACGCCCGCTGTCAGGGGCCGCGCCTACTGTGCGTCCATGGAAGCTGACACAGGGGAACCGGCGACGGCTCGGAGCTCGGCCCGTCCCGGGGTCGCGCAGGACGCAGCCTTACCCGACAGGCCGGGAGCCGATACGGAGCCGACGGCCATCGCGCTGTACCACGACATGCGGGTCGAAGAGGACTTCGCCAAGTGCGCCACCCGCCTCTTCTCGATCCTCAAAAAAGCCGCGGCGACGAGTCCCGGCACGCCCCGCCACCTCTACCTGGACGTCCAAGGGCATCGCAACGCCGCCGGCGGGTACGACGGCGATGCCCTGGAGATCATCCACGAGTTCCTCCTGGGGTTCCTCCTCCCGTACCTCACAGAGATCGGGACACCGCTCTACCGTGCGAGGAACCCCGGGCGGCAGCGTGAGGACCTGCCCGACGTCCTCGACATACGAGACCCCGACCGTGAACACGACTACGATCACCGCGGGTTGCGCGTACGCAACCGGGACGGCAACCCTCACCCGCGCCGATCGAGACCTCCGGTCCGGGCCATCGCCGACTACCTCGGCCTCGACGAGCCGATATGCCTGATCTGCTGGCAGGCGCCCGCAGAAAGGGCCCACGTGGTCCCGGAGTCGCTCGGCGGCTCCAATGACGTCCGCAACTTCGCCCTCCTCTGCCCCCGCCACCACCACGAGGCACCCGATGTCGCGGACGCCGAGGCGTTCTGGTCCTGGGTGGACTACGCCTGCGAACGCGACGGCCACATGAAATGGGAAGGCGTGGAGCCGGAGGTGCTGGCCCGGGCAGAACGCGCCGGCCTCCGCATCGACACGTCGGGGCCGGTACGGAAGAGCCTGCACCATTTCGACCGGGTCCGTGACGAACTGGTGCGCCATTACGGCTGGGGCCCGGAGGACTTCGCCGGCGGCGACCACTGGGGAGCACTGATGGCAGAGTTCCACACGGTGATGGACGCGGCGACCAGCACTCATTTCAACGTCCCCAAGAAGGCGTCCACCGAGGCTTGGGCCTTCGAAATGGCCCGCAAACGCGTGAGGGACACGATGGCGGAGCACGGGGCCGACGATGACCGACCGGCGGCGCCGAGCCTTCCGTCGGTCGGTCTGGCGGAACGGACGGTGCGCAAGCCACCCGGCAGTGGTGCTGCGCAGAGCCTGGTCGAGGCCGCGCGGCGTGCGGACATCGCAGCGGAAGCGGCGGCACTCGTGCGCGACCTCATCGGATCCGCGGGGGTTTCCAGCGCCGAGGAGGTGCTGCGGGGCATCCAGGAGGAGGTGGCGGACCGCAGCGCGCAGGTCGAGCGGCTGGCCGATGAGCTGGTGGACCACGCGACCTGCCGACATTGCGGCCACGCCATCGCCCGTATCGGGGAGGCTTCCTGGCGCCATGCCACTGCGGCGCCCATGTCCCGCGGCTGCCGGGCCGCCAGTTTCGACCGGGACGGCACTTGGGACGATTCCCTCGACCGGGCATGGAAGGCGAGTCCACCGAAGACGCATCGGTGATCCCTCCGCATCCCGCTTCGCGTGGGGTCGGCCGCCCCTCCCGGCTCCTCCCCGGAGCGGCACCGCCGCTGGGGCGGGACTACGCTGGGGGTGTGATCGAGAATCTTCCCCCTTGCCCGAAATGTTCCTGTGCGTACACCTATGAGATGAACGCGCTCGTGGTCTGCCCCGAGTGCGGCCACGAGTGGGTCCCCGCCGAGGAGGGGGCCCCCGACGCGGACGCGGCCGGCGAGCGGGTCGTCCGGGACTCCGTCGGCAACGTCCTGCAGGACGGGGACACCGTCACCGTCGTCAAGGCGCTCAAGGTGAAGGGGAGCGCCTCCGGCATCAAGGCCGGCACCAAGGTGCGCAACATCCGCCTCGTGGACGGCGTCGACGGTCACGACATCGACTGCCGCATCGAGGGCTTCGGAGCCATGCAGCTGAAGTCCGGCGTGGTGAAGAAGGCCTGAGCCGGGCCCTCGGCGGGGCGTGGACCCCGCGGGGACCCGCGAGACCCGCGAGGACGACGAAGGACCCCCTGCCGGGCCGGCAGGGGGTCCTTCGTCGTTCGGGGTGTCAGCGCTGGGCGGCGATCTCCGCCACCCGGCGGCGGACCAGGTACCAGCCGCCGACGAACAGGGCGGCGATGACCGGGACGCACAGGACCGTGGTGCGGCCCACGCCACCGTCACACCACATCAGGACCAGCACCGAGACGAGGAAGACCAGGGTGATGATCTGGGTGTACGGGGCCCAGGGGAGCCGGTAGTGCGGGCGCTCGACCAGGCCCTGCTGCGAACGGCGCCAGAAGAACAGCGAGCAGATCATGACCATCGCCCAGGTGCCCAGGATGCCGAGCGAGGCGAAGTTCAGGACGAGCTCGAAGGCGTCCGCCGGCATGAGGTAGTTCAGGCCGACGCCGGCGAGGCCGAAGGCGGCGGTGAACAGGACGCCGCCGTAGGGCACCTTGCCCTTGTTCATGCGGGCGGTGAACTTCGGGGCGGAGCCGGACATGGCCATCGAGCGCAGGATGCGGCCGGTGGAGTACAGGCCGGAGTTCAGGCTGGAGAGGGCCGCGGTCAGCACGACGAGGTTCATGATGCCGGCGGTGCCGGGGATGCCGAGCTTGTCGAAGACGGTGACGAAGGGGCTCTGGTCCGAGGAGTACTCGGTGTACGGGAGCAGCATCGCGAGCAGGACGACGGAGCCGACGTAGAAGAGGCCGACGCGCCACATGATCGAGTTGATCGCCTTCGGCATGATCTTCTCGGGGTTCTCGGTCTCGCCGGCGGCGACGCCGCACAGCTCGACGGAGGCGTAGGCGAAGACCACGCCCTGGACCACGAGGAGCATCGGGAGGACGCCGGAGGGGAAGATGCCGCCGTTGTCGGTGATGGTGGACAGGCCCGGGGTGTGGCCGCCGATGTCGTGGCTGGTGGCGACCAGGTAGATGGCGACCACCAGGAAGATCGCCAGGGCGGCGACCTTGATGAGGGAGAACCAGAACTCCATCTCGCCGAAGTACTTCACCGAGATCAGGTTCGCGGTGAGGACCACGGCGAGGGCGATCAGGGCCAGGACCCACTGCGGGATGCTGGTGAACATCGACCAGAAGTGCGCGTAGGTGGCGGCGGCCGTGATGTCGGCCACAGTGGTCGTGGACCAGTTCAGGAAGTACAGCCAGCCGGCCGTGTAGGCGCCCTTCTCACCCATGAACTCGCGCGCGTACGAGACGAACGCGCCGGAGGAGGGGCGGTACAGGACGAGCTCGCCGAGGGCCCGTACGACGAAGAAGGCGAAGATGCCGCACACCGCGTACGCGATCGCGAGGGAGGGGCCCGCGCCGGCGAGCCGGCCGCCGGCGCCGAGGAAGAGGCCGGTGCCTATCGCCCCGCCGATGGCGATCATGTTGATGTGGCGGGACTTGAGGTCCTTGCTGTAACCCTCGTCACCTGCGTCGACGTGGGAGGCGGTGGCCGAGGCGGGGGCCTCGGTCAATGTGCGGTCACTCATGTGGGACTTCGCCTTCGTGGGTGGGACAGGCAGGCCCGGGCCGCCGTGCAGGGGAGCTGGGTGGTGTCACCTGTGCGGGGTTCCGGTGGTTTTTGTCGCCATAGGAGACCATGAGCCCCGGCCGTGGCCAAAACCCGCCCCCGAGCACAAAGGCCCCCGACGACCTTGGAAACAGGTGTCGGGGGCCTCGTACGGGGGTGAAAGCGAGGGCGGTGGCCGTCTGTCGGACCGGTCCGTCGTGCGCGACCGTCCGGTCCGTCGCGCGGTCCGTCGTGCGGGGCGGTCAGTCGTGCGGGGCGGCCTCCGCGGCCTGGTCGAGCCGGAAGGCCTCGTTCCCCAGGCCGATCCGGGCGTGCACCTCGGGCTTGCGGCTGCGCAGCACGAGCCCGTACAACAGGCCGCCCACGGCGGCGGTGCCGATGATGCCGGGCAGCACCCAGCTGAGCACCGAACCCTCGCCGGCGCCGACCAGGACCCCGAAGTCCTTGACGGTGTACACGGCGATGCCGAGGAGGGCGAGGCCGGCGGCGCCGGCGGCGAGGAGCCGCCGGAGCTGGGCGGCGGCGGTGCCGCGGCGGACGAAGAAGGCGATGACGGCGACGGAGGCCGTGGCCATGAGAAGTGTCACGCCGAGGGCGCCGACGCTGCCCATCCAGGTGAACAGGTGCAGGACGGGCGCGGTGGGGTCGCCGTTCGGCTTGTCGTCGGTGACGGCGAACGCGAGGACGACGACGGCGGCGACGGCGGTCTGGAGCAGGGAGCCGGTGGCGGGGGCGCCGGTGCCCGGGTTGGTGCGGCCGAAGGCGGCGGGGAGGAGGCCCTCGCGGCCCATGGCGAAGGCGTAGCGGGCGACGACGTTGTGGAAGCTGAGCATCGCCGCGAACATGCCGGTCACGAACAGGACGTGCAGGACGTCGGTGAAGCCGGTGCCGAGGCGTTCCGCGGTGAGCTGGAACAGCAGGCCGGGGCCGGCCTCCGCGGCGGTCTTCACGACCTCGGCGGGTCCGGTGGCGACGGTGAGGGCCCAGGCGCTGAGCGCGAAGAAGAGGGCGACGAAGCCGACGGCGAGGAACATCACGCGGGAGACCACGATGTGCGGCTTGCTGGTCTCCTCGGCGTAGACCGGGGACTGCTCGAAGCCGACGAACGCGGCGATGCAGAAGCACAGGGCGGTGCCGAGGCCGGCGCCACCGAGCGTGGCCGGGTTGAAGGCGTGCAGGGACAGGCCCTGCGGGCCGGGGTCGGCGAGGGCGGCGACGTCGAAGACGACGACGAGGGCGCACTCGATGAGGAGCAGGACGCCGAGGACCCGCGCGTTCAGGTCGATCTTGAGCCAGCCGAGCGCGCCGGTGACGGCGACGGCGCCCAGGGCGGGGATCCACCAGGCGATCTCGGTCTTGAGGTAGGTGGCGAACAGGCCGGACATCTCGAAGCCGAGGATGCCGTAGACGCCGACCTGCATGGCGCTGTACGCGACGAGGGCGACCAGTGAGGCGCCCGCGCCGGCGGTGGGGCCGAGGCCGCGGGCGATGTACGCGTAGAAGGCGCCGGCGTTGTGGACGTGGCGGCTCATCTCGGCGTAGCCGACGCCGAAGAGGGCGAGCACGATGCCGAGGATGACGAACAGCAGGGGCTGTCCGACGATGCCCATCACGCCGAAGGTGGTGGGCATCACCCCGGCGACCACCATCAGGGGGGCGCTGGCGGCCAGTACGGAGAGCAGCAGGCCGGCGGTGCCGAGGCGGTTGGCGCGCAGGGCCCGCTCCTGGCCCTTGTACGTGCGGATCTCGGCGGTGCCGGGCGGGGTGCCGAGCGTGGTGGGTCTGCCCGTCGCCATGGGGTGTCCTTTCGGGGGAAGGAGGTCGAGCGGTACGGGGGTGGTGCGTCGGCGGCCCGTCGTCAGGTGCCGAGCGCGGCGTTGCGGGCGGCCAGGAACGCCTTGCGGGGGTCGAGGTCGGGGTAGGACCAGGGGGCCCGGGTGGCGTGGCTGCCGATGCGGTGGAAGAGGGCGGCGGCCTCGGCGGGGCGGCCCTCGCACAGCTTGGCGTGGGCGAGGAAGTTGAGGTCGACCCGGTTGCGGGGGTGGTCCTCGCGCTCCCACTCCAGCCACCAGTCGAAGGCGGCGCGCAGCACCTGTCGGGCGCGGCGGCTGGACCAGTGGGCGGCGGCGCCGTCGGGGGTGCGGCCGTGGGCGGCGGCGAGGACGCGGTAGCGCTCGGCGTGGGCGATGACCGGGAGGACGGCGAGCGGGGAGTCGGCCGGGGACTCCTCGGCGGCCCAGGCGGCGAAGTCGTACACCTCGTGGAGCGGGTCCTGGCCGGAGGCGGGGGCGTGCTCGGCGAGGCGGGCGACCATCAGGTGGTGGGCGTGGTGGTGCTCCCGGTGCCGGGCCCGGACCTGGTCGAAGTGGCGGCTGAACTCCTCCTGGGAGCCGAAGGCGCGGGACAGCATGAGCAGGCCGAGCCAGGGGGTGGGGTCGGCGGGCAGCAGGGCGGCGGCCCGGTGGCAGGCCTCCTCGGCGGCCTCCGGGGTGCCCTTGCGGCGCAGTGCGGTGAAGACGGCGGCGCAGGCGAGGAGGGTGGCGGCGTCGGCGCTGTCGGGTTCGGCGAGCAGCCATTCGTCGGCCCAGGCGCTCGCGGCCGGGGTCTCGGCGAGGACGACGATGCGGTGGCCGCGGCGGTCCCAGTCGTCCGCCGTGCCGGCCAGCAGGGCGCGGGCCCTGGCCCATCGGCCCTGGGTGAACTGGGTGCGGACGTCGACGAGCTCGGTGTCGCACAGGGCCGGGTCGAAGAGCTGGGCCTCCCGCTTGCGGGCGCGGCCGAGGGGCGGCGGAGGCGGGGACATCCGCGGTTTTCCCTCCAGGACACGGGCGCGGGCGGACGGTTCGGCACGTACGACGGAACGGGAACGACGGGGGCTGCGGGCGCGACACGGGATGATCACGCACAGCAAACCGGTAGGTACAGCTCCGAGTCAAGGTCCAGTCCACTGCGTGGCGCGTTTCAACTGGTGCTGAATGGCGCAGAGTTGAGGTTTCTGTTCCGGTTCGGGGCGGGTGTCGGAGCGGGCCGTAGGGTGGCCGCATGACGACCTACGAAGACCTTCCCCCCTATCTGCTGGGCTTCCCGGGGCCGCTGCGGGACGCGCTGGTGGCGGCCGTGCTGAGCGGCGCGAAGACCGCCACGACGGGCCTGCTGCCGGAGTACGAGGCCGAGGGCGAGCCGCTGCCAGAGCCGGGCGACCGGAGCGTGCTGGTGGACTCGGACGAGCGGGCGGTGGCGGTGGTGGAGGTCACGGAGGTGCGGGTGGTGCGGCTCGCCGACGTGGACCTCCAGCACGCGCTGGACGAGGGCGAGGGGTACGCGTCGGTGGCCGAATGGCGCGCCTCGCACGAGCGCTTCTGGCACAGCGACCCGATCCGGGAGGCGCTCGGCGATCCGGACTACACGGTCGACGACGACACCCTGGTGATCGCGGAGCGGTTCCGGATCGTCGAGCGGATCGGCTGAGACGGCGCGGCCACCGCCGCACGGCCCACGGCCGCCCGGCGCACGGCCGCCCGGCGCACCGCGCCTGCCCGGTGCACGGCCGCCGCTCAGCCCACGGCCGCCGCCGCGGCCCGGCCGGCCGCGCGGCCCGAGAAGATGCAGCCGCCGAGGAACGTGCCCTCCAGCGCCCGGTAGCCGTGCACGCCGCCGCCCCCGAAGCCGGCCGCCTCGCCGGCGGCGTACAGACCGGGCAGCGGGTCGCCGGACTCGGTGAGCACCCGGGAGGACAGGTCGGTCTCCAGCCCGCCGAGGGACTTGCGGGTCAGGACGGACAGCCGTACGGCGATCAGCGGGCCGGCCGCCGGGTCCAGGATCCGGTGCGGGGCGGCGGTGCGGATCAGCCGGTCGCCGAGGTACTTGCGGGCGCCGCGGATGGCGGTGACCTGGAGGTCCTTGGTGAAGGGGTTGGCGATCTCCCGGTCGCGGGCCTCGATCTCCCGGCGGACGGTCGCCTCGTCGAGCAGGTCCTGCCCGGTGACCGCGTTCATGCCGCGGACCAGGGCGGGCAGGTCGCGTTCGACGACGAAGTCCGCGCCGCGGTCCATGAAGGCCTGCACCGGCGCCGGCACCGCCTGCCGGGCGCGGTCGATGACGTCCCGCACGGACCTGCCGGTCAGGTCGGGGTTCTGCTCGGAGCCGGAGAGGCCGAACTCCTTGCCGATGATGCGCCGGTTGAGCACGAACCAGGTGTGGTCGTGGCCGGTCCGCATGATGTGGTCGAGGGTGCCGAGGGTGTCGAAGCCGGGGAAGAGCGGTACGGGCAGCCGGCTGCCGGTGGCGTCCAGCCAGAGCGAGGAGGGGCCGGGCAGGATGCGGATGCCGTGGCGGGCCCAGATCGGGTTCCAGTTCCCGATGCCCTCGGTGTAGTGCCACATCCGGTCGCCGTTGACGTGGTGGGCGCCGGCGTCCTCGGCGATGCCCAGCATCAGCCCGTCCACGTGCGCGGGTACCCCCGAGAGCATCCGCTGCGGCGGCGTGCCGAGCCGGGCGGGCCACTGCTTGCGCACGAGGTCGTGGTTGCCGCCGATGCCGCCGCTGGCCACGATCACGGCCTGGGCGCGCAGCGAGAAGGTGCCGACGACCGTGCGGCTGCTGGCGGTGCCGCGTTCGGCGGCGGACGGCTCCAGGAGCTCGCCGGTCACGGTGTCCAGGGCGCCCGCGGTCCGGGACAGCCCGGTGACGCGGTGGCGGAGGCCCAGCCGGACCAGGCCGCGGTCGGCCCCGGCGCGGACCCGCCGGGCGAAGGGTTCGACCAGGCCGGGGCCGGTGCCCCAGGTGATGTGGAAGCGGGGTACGGAGTTGCCGTGGCCGAGGGCGCCGTAGCCGCCCCGTTCGGCCCAGCCGACCACGGGGAAGAAGCGGACGCCCCGCGCGTGCAGCCAGGGCCGCTTCTCGCCGGCGGCGAAGTCGACGTACGCCTCGGCCCAGCGGCGGGGCCAGGTGTCCTCCGGCCGGTCGAATCCGGCGCTGCCGAGCCAGTCCTGGAGGGCGAGGGCGCGGCTGTCCTTGATCCGCATCCGGCGCTGCTCGGGCGAGTCGACGAAGAACAGGCCGCCGAAGGACCAGTGCGCCTGGCCGCCGAGGGACTGCTCGGGCTCCTGGTCGAGCAGGATCACCGTGCGTCCCGCGTCGACGAGTTCGGCTGTGGCCACCAGGCCCGCGAGCCCGGCCCCGATCACGATCACGTCTGCGTCGTACGTCATGCGAAGTCGTCCTCCGGTCGCTGGTGGGGCAGATCCTTGGCTACGGAGCGGTAACCCGTCAATGGCGGTGGTTGGATGAACCCGTGAGTGCTGCTGATGAAGTGCTGGACGTGGTGGACCGCGAGGACCGGGTGACCGGGCGGGCGCCGCGGGGCGAGGTGTACGCGCGCGGGCTGATCCACCGGTGCGTGTTCGTGCTGGCCACGGATGCGGCGGGGCGGGTGTTCGTGCACCGGCGGACCGCGTCGAAGCTGGTGTTCCCGTCGCACTACGACATGTTCGTGGGCGGGGTGCTGGGCGCCGGCGAGGACTACGCCTCCGCCGCGCAGCGGGAGGCCGAGGAGGAGCTGGGGGTGTCCGGGCTGGCACGGCCGGAACCGCTGTTCAAGTTCCTGTACGAGGGTCCGGGCGGGGCGTGGTGGTCGTACGTGCACGAGGTGCGCTGCGCGCTGCCGGTGCGGCCGCAGGAGTCCGAGGTGGCCTGGCACGCCTGGCTGTCCGAGGAGGAGCTGGCGGCCCGGGTCGACGGCGGCGAGTGGTCCTTCGTACCGGACGGGCTGGAGGCGTACCGGCGGCTGCGGGCCTTCCGTGCGGCCCGGAAGCAGACCGGGACGCAGGCCGGGACGTAGATTGGCCGGGTGATCGACTTCGGCAAGGACCTCCGGCTCTGGTTCGCTCCGCGGCGGCTGCAGGACGAGGGCGAGACGCCCGACTACCGCTTCTCCCTGGCCAACGAGCGGACCTTCCTGGCCTGGATCCGCACCTCCCTCGCCCTGGTGGCCGGTGGTTTCGCGGTGGACCAGTTCCTGCCGGACCTGCGCTGGGGCGTGCGCGTCGGGATGGCCCTGGCCCTGCTGGGGGTGGGCGCGGCCTGCGCGCTGCGGGCGGTGAACCACTGGGCGCGCTGCGAGCGGGCCATGCGGCGCGGCGAGGACCTGCCGTTGTCCCGGTTCCCGGTGCTGCTGGGCCTGGGGGTGGGGCTGGTCGCCGCGGCGATGGTGGTGGTCGTGCTGCTCGGCTGGACGGACAGGGGGTGACGCGGTGACGGGTCCGTCCGCGACCGCCGACGGCCGCGACGCGGGGCTCCAGCCGGAGCGGACCCGGCTGGCCTGGCGGCGTACGACGCTGGCCTGCTCGGTGGTGGCGGTGCTGGCGCTGCGGCAGGCGCTGCGCGGCTCGGGCGGCTCGACGGAGCTGGCCGGGGCCGCGGTGATCGCGCTCGTGTGGTTGCTGTTCCTGTGGGTCGCGCACCGGCGGATCCGGGAGCTGGCGGTGGTCCGGCCGGCGGCGCTCGGGCCGCGGGCCGCGTTGGCGGCGGTGGGGTGCGCGGTGGCGCTGGCGGTGTTCGCGGTGGCGGTCGTCCTCTGAGCTGTGGGCCGGTCACCCGCCGAGCAGCCGGGCGTTCATCGGCCGAACCGATCGTCGGATCGTGTGACCTGTCCCCGCCACCCGGTACGCAACGGGCAAACCGGGAGATAGCGCACTAGCCTCTGCGCCATGACGATCCTGCACCAGGAACACACCACGCACGAGCACGAGCACGACCACGCGCACGGCCCCGACTGCGGGCACATGCAGGTCGCGCACGGCGACCACGTGGACTACGCCCACGACGGCCACCTGCACCGCGAACACGACGGCCACTGGGACGAGTGCGAGACGACCGCCCACACCCGGCACGAGGGCCACGCGCACGCGCACGGCGAGGGCTGCGGCCACGACTCCGTCCGGCACGGCGACCACCTGGACTACCTGCACGACGGTCACCGGCACGCCGCTCACGACGGCCACTACGACGACCACTGACCCGCCCCCTCTCCCGCGGTAGCGGCCCGGGCTGGCAGGATGCCGATCACTGTCGCAGCAACCCGGGGAGAGCGCAGATGACCGCCGAGCAGCCCTACGTCGTCCAGCCCGCGGACGGGGTGTACGCCTACGTCCAGCCGGACGGCGGCTGGTGCCTCAACAACGCCGGCTTCGTCAGCGACGGCGGACGGACGCTGCTCGTCGACACCGCCGCCACCGAGCGCAGGGCGCTGGCCCTGCGCGAGGCGGTCGCCGCGGCCGGGGTGCCACTGCCGCGGACCGTCGTCAACACCCACCACCACGGCGACCACACGTACGGCAACGGCGTGTTCGCCCCGGAGGCCCTGATCGTCGGGCACGACAGCGCCCGCGCCGAGCAGCTCGCCGCCGGGCACCAGTTGGAGATGATCTGGCCGGCGACCGACTTCGGCGCGATCGACATCACCCCGCCCGACCTCACGTACAACGACCGGATGACCCTGCACCTCGGCGCCACCGAAGTGCAGGTCGTCCACCCGGGCGTGGCGCACACGACCGGGGACTCGATCGTCTGGTTGCCCCGGCAGCGGGTCGTCTTCACCGGCGACCTGATCTTCTCCGGGGGCACCCCGTTCCTGGCGATGGGCTCGCTGGCCGGTTCGCTGCGGGCGCTGGAGCTGCTGCGCTCCCTGGACGCGGAGACCGTCGTCCCGGGCCACGGGCCGCTGACCGACCCCTCGGCGTACGACTCCACCGAGCGCTACCTGCGGTACGTGGCCGAGCTCGCCCGGGAGGGCGAGGCCAAGGGGCTGGAGCCGCTTGAGGTGGCGCGGGCGGCGGACCTCGGGGAGTTCGCGGCCTGGCGGGAGAGCGAGCGGCTGGTGGCGAACCTGCACCGGGCGTACGCGGAGCTGGCGGGCCGACCGGAGGGCGCGCCGCTGGACATCGCGGCGGTGCTGCGGGACATGACGGTGATGAACGGCGGGCAGCCCATCCTCTGCCACGCCTGAGCCAGGGGCCCGGGACCCGGGCGCGGGACCCTGGGCGCGGGCTCCCGGCCCGTGTCCGGGGGCGCGCGCACTGGACGACATACCGACTGGTCGGCATGATGGCCTCCGTCACCGTCAACTTCCGTACGGAGGTGTGCACCATGACCTCAGCCCCCGCCCCGGCCGGCGACCCCCGGGGCCTCGACCTGGAGCGGCTGCGCGGCCATCTGGACCGCGTGCGCCCGGGGCTCCTGGCCGGGCCGCTGCGCGGCCGGCTGATCGAAGGCGGCCGGTCGAACCTCACGTACGAGATCACCGAGGGGGCCGCCCGCTGGGTGGTGCGCCGCCCGCCGCTCGGGCACGTCCTGGCCACGGCGCACGACATGCGCCGCGAGCACCGGGTCATCGAGGCACTGCACGGCACGGCCGTCCCGGTGCCCGAGCCCCTCCTGCTGTGCGAGGACGAGTCGGTGCTCGGGGCGCCGTTCTACGTCATGGAGTTCGTGGACGGGGTGCCGTACCGCACCGCCGGGAAGCTGGCCGCGCTGGGGCCCGAGCGCACCCGGCGGGTGGTGCTGGGCCTGGTGGACACCCTGGTCGAGCTGCACGCGGTGGACCCGCAGGAGGTCGGCCTCGGCGACTTCGGCCGACCCGAGGGCTTCCTGGACCGGCAGCTGCGCCGCTGGGCCAAGCAGCTCGCGGCCTCCCGCGGCCGGGACCTCGCCGGCATCGACGAGCTGCACGGGGCGCTCGGCCGGTCCCTGCCCCCCTCCCCCGCCGCCACGGTCGTGCACGGGGACTACCGGCTCGACAACGTACTGGTCGGCGGGCCGGAGGACACCGTCCGGGCGGTGCTGGACTGGGAGATGTCCACCCTCGGCGACCCGCTGACCGACCTCGGGCTGCTGGTGATGTACAGCTCCGACCTGGGGCTCACCGACTCGCCCGTCAGCACGACGAGCGCCGCGCCGGGCCACCCGGCGCCGGCCGAGCTGATCGAGCGGTACGCCGCCCGCTCCGGCCGGGACACCGGGGCGATCGCCTGGTACACGGCCTTCGCCTGGTTCAAGCTCGCCGTGATCCTGGAGGGCATCCACTACCGCTGGACCCTCGGGCAGACGGTGGGCGAGGGCTTCGACCGGATCGGCGAACTGGTCCCGGTCTTCATCGAGCACGGTCTGCACACCCTCCAGGAAGGCTGAGGCACCCCGCCATGGATTTCGCATTCGACGCCCGGACCGAGGAACTCCGCGAGCGGCTCCTCGCGTTCATGGAGGAGTACGTGTACCCGGCGGAGCCCGTCGCCGCCGAGCAGCGCGCGCGGCTGGCCTCGCCCTGGGACACCCCGGCCGTGTTCGCGGAGCTGAAGGCCGAGGCGCGCCGCCGCGGCCTGTGGAACCTCTTCCTGCCCGACGCGCGCTACGGCGCCGGCCTGACCAACCTGCAGTACGCCCCGCTCGCCGAGATCACCGGCCGCAGCCCGCACCTGGCCCCGACGGCGACGAACTGCGCCGCCCCGGACACCGGGAACATGGAGCTGCTCGCCCAGTTCGGCAGCGAGCAGCAGCGCAAGCAGTGGCTGGAGCCGCTGCTGGAGGGGGAGGTCCGTTCCGCGTTCGCGATGACGGAGCCCGAGGTGGCCTCCTCGGACGCCACCAACATCGAGACCCGGATCGAGCGCTCCGCGAGCGGGGACGCGTACGTGGTGACCGGGCGCAAGTGGTTCATCTCGGGCGCGATGAACCCGGACTGCCGGGTGTTCATCGTGATGGGCAAGACCGACCCGGACGGGGCGGATCCGCGCCGCCAGCAGTCGATGGTCCTGGTGCCTCGCGACACCCCGGGTGTCGAGGTCCGCCGGGCGATGACCGTGTACGGGTACGAGGACCACGACCACGGCGGACACGCCGAGGTGGTCTTCGACGGGGCGCGGGTGCCGGCCGCGAACCTGATCGGCGAGGAGGGCGGGGGCTTCGCGATCGCCCAGGCCCGGCTGGGCCCCGGCCGGATCCACCACTGCATGCGGCTGATCGGCATGGCGGAGCGGGCGATCGAGCTGATGTGCCGGCGTGCGGTGGGACGTACGGCCTTCGGCAAGGAGCTGGCCGCGCAGGGCGTCGTGCAGAACTGGATCGCGGACGCCCGGGTCACGGTGGAGCAGCTGCGGCTGCTGGTGCTGAAGACGGCCTGGCTGATGGACACGGTCGGCAACCGCGGGGCGCACACCGAGATCCAGGCCATCAAGATCGCCACCCCGCGGGCCGTGGTGCGCATCCTGGACGACGCGGTGCAGCTGCACGGTGCGGGCGGGGTGAGCCAGGACTTCCCGCTCGCCGAGCTGTGGGCGGCGGCGCGGACGCTGCGGCTCGCGGACGGGCCGGACGAGGTGCACCAGCGCTCGCTGGCGCACCGGGAGCTGAAGCGGTACCGCTGACCCGGCGGGGCCGGCTCGTAGGGCCGTCCTACGGGCGGAGGGCGCGCAGCAGGAGGTCGGCGAGGTGGTCGGCGACCTGCTGCGGGGTGAGCGGGCCGTCCGCCCTGTACCAGGTGGACAGGTGGTGGACGGAGCCGAAGTGGTAGTCCACCACCAGGTCGGCGGGGGTGGCGGTGGAGAACACGCCGCTGCGCTGGCCCTCTTCGATCAGGGCGCGGAAGCGTTCGTGGTAGCGCCGCCGCTCCGCCCGCACCAGCTTGTACTTCTCCGGGCTGAGCTGGTGCATCGACCGGAAGAAGATCATCGCGTCGTCGAGGTTCTCGATGGTGGTGACCACGACATCGGCCGCGGCGGCGCGCAGCCGCTCCTCGACGGGGGCGTCGGAATCGGCCACCGCGTCGAGGCGCTGCTGCTGGAGGCGCAGCATCCGCGCGTACACCTCGTGCAGCAGGTCGTCCTTGGAACCGAAGTAGTGGTAGAGGGCGCCCTTGGTGACCCCGGCCGCCTCGACGATCTCCTGGACGGAGGTGCGGTCGTAGCCGCGCTCGGCGAAGAGGCGCGTGGCCACGGCCAGCAGCCGCTGCGGCACCGGGGTCTCGTGGGTGCCCTCGGGCTCCGTCGTCCTGGCAGCCATGGCGCTGGCCCTCCCTTTCTGTTCCGCGGCCGGTGCGGCCTCCGTGGCCGGTGCGGCCCGTGTGGCCGGTGCGGCCGACTGTACGACCGTCCGACTGTTTTCAGCCACGGTCGCGCAGTTCTCGTCGCAGGATCTTGCCACTCGTCGTCTTCGGCAGGACGGGCAGGACCTCCACCTGGCGCGGGTACTTGTACGCGGCCATGCGGGCGGCGCAGTGCGCGGCGAGCTCCGCGGGCCCGACCGAGAAGCCGGGACGCAGGCTCACGTACGCCTTCACGGTCTCCCCGCGGTACGGGTCGGGGACGCCGACGACGGCGGCCTCGCGGACGGCGGGATGGGTGTAGAGGACGTCCTCGACCTCGCGCGGCCAGACCTTGAAGCCGGCGGCGTTGATCATGTCCTTCTTGCGGTCGACGACGTAGAGCCAGCCGTCCCGGTCCATGAACCCGACGTCCCCGGTGCGCAGTTCGCCCTCCGGGAAAGCGCGGTCCGTCTGCTCCGGCAGGCCCCAGTAGCCGGACGCGACCTGCGGGCCGCGGACGGCGATCTCCCCGGTCTCGCCGAGGGGCACCTCGGCGCCCCGGTCGTCGAGGATCCGGACGGCGGTGTCGGCGCCGGGCAGGCCGACCGCCAGGGTGCCGGAGGCCTGGTCGACGGGCGCTTCGAGGTGCGCGGGGACGGAGGCGACGGCGGCGGTGGACTCGGTGAGGCCGTATCCGTTGCGCAGGTGGAGGCCGTAGGCGGTGCGCAGTCGTGCGACCAGCGCCGGCGGGAGGGGGGCGCCGCCGGACGAGGTCACCCGGAACGAGGCGAAGTGGTCCGGGGTGGCGGCGGGATGGGCGGCCAGGGCCATGAAGGCGGTGGCGGGGCCGATGGTGTAGGCGGGCCGGTGTTCGAGGAAGGCGTCGAGGACGGTGCCCGCGTCGAAGCGGTGGGCGAGGACGAGGGTGCCGGCGTTGAGGAAGCAGGCGGCGAGTTCGCAGACCATGCCGGTGATGTGGAAGAGCGGCGCGAGGGCGAAGTAGCCCGAGCCCTCGGCGATCGGGTGGCCGCTGACCTGCCGCCGGGCGTTGTGGGTGAGCGCGCCGTGCGGGTTCATAGCCCCCTTGGGGGTGCCGCTGGTGCCGGAGGTGTAGCTGATGAGCGCGGTGTCGGTGGCGGTGAGCCCGGGGTCGGGCGGGGCCGGGTGGCCCCCGTGGGCGACAGCGGCGAAGTCGGCGGCGTCGGGGGCCTGTGGCTGCCGCCCGGGCCGCAGGACGCGTACGTCGTCGCGGGTCTGGAAGTCCAGCTCGGAGGCGGTCAGCGTGGTCCGCACGGCGGTCCCGGCGGCGGCGCCGCGCAGGTGCGCCGACCAGGCGCGGTCGTCGCAGATCAGCGCGGCGGCACCGGAGTCGCGCAGGACGTGCCGGGCCTCGGCCTCCTTGTACATGGGGTTGAGGGGGACGACGACGGCCCCGGCCTTCCAGGCGGCGAGGACGGCCAGCGCGAAGTGCGGGGTGTTCTGCAGCAGGACGGCCACCCGGTCGCCGTGGCCGATGCCGTGCGCGGCGAGGTGTCCGGCGACCGAGTCGGAGAGCGCGTCCGCCCGCGCGTAGCTGGTGCGGCCGTCGAAGTAGGCGAGCGCGGTCCGCCCGGGGGCGCGGGCGACGGCCGCCCGGAAGGCGTGCAGCACGCTCGGCGGGGCGTCCACGGGGGCGCGTTGGGCCGGGCTGAGGAGGTTCAGCCACGGCTTGGCCGCGTACGGGGAGTCCGGGACCGGAGGCGGGGACGGGGACGGGGAGGGGGACGCGGGTGAGGGCGAGGGTGGGGGCGGGGGTGGCGCCGGGCTCGACGGCGGGGTCACCTGCTCTCCCACTTCTGCTGGAGGTGGTTCATGCCGTTCAGCCAGCGATCGGGGTCGGTGGCGCGCGCGATGTGGAAGTCCGCCACCTCGGGGTGCGGGAGGATCAAGAACCGGCCCTTCTCCATACCGTCGAACAGTGCGTCCGCCACCGCCTCCGGCTCGACCGCGGTCGGTGCGAGGACGAGTTCGCCCGCGGAGCCCGCGGCCGTCAGCATGTCGGTGCGGACCCCTTGCGGGCAGATGGCGTGGACCCGGATGCCGCGGTGGCGGTAGGTCAGCGAGAGCCACTCCGCGAAGGCGAGCGCACCGTGCTTGGTGACACTGTACGGGGCCGCTCCGATCATGGTGAGCAGCCCGGCGGCCGAGACGGTGGACACGAAGCGTCCGCTTCCGCGCTCCAGCCAGTGCGGGAGCAGCAGGCGGACGGCCCGGACGTGCGCCATGACGTTGGTGTCCCAGGCCGCCTCCCACACGGCCTCATCGACGAACGCGTCGCCACCGGAGGCGAGTCCCGCGTTCGCGCAGTAGACGTCCACCTCGCCGCCGAGGGCCTCGCGGGCCTCGGCGGCGACGGTGGAGGCGTCGCCGGGGAGCGCGATCGCACGGGCGCCGATCGTGCCGGCCACCGCGGCGGCCTTGGCCGCGTCGAGGTCGTTGACGACGACGGTCGCGCCCTCGGCGGCGAAGCGGCGGGCGAGGGCGGCACCGATGCCGCCGCCCGCGCCGGTGACGACGACTCGCTGGTCCTGGTACGGGCGTGCGCTCGCGCTCACGGGATCACCTTCCTGAGGATGTCGGTGTGTTCGGTGCCGCCGGCGCCGGACGCCCGGCAGACTAACCGGTCGGTATGTCGGGTAGGAAGAGGGCCGGGGCCTAGCGTGGCGGGATGACGCTGAGGCTGTCGCTGTCGCGACGGGGGCTGATGGGACTGGCGGGGAAGGCGAGCGCGGCCGGCGCCCTGGGGGCTGCGGGGGCACTCGGGGCCGGACGGGCGACCGCGGCGGGCGCACCACGCACGGCGCACGCGGCGGACCGGGTGCGCACGGGCTTCGAGGTGATGGCCGCGGACGGGTACGCCGTACTCGACGGACAGCGGGTCGGGGTGGTCACCAACCCCACCGGGATCACCGCCGACGCCCGCCACCTGGTCGACGTCCTGCACGCCGACGCGCGGGTCCGCCTGGTCGCGGTGTTCGGGCCCGAGCACGGCTTCCGCGGAACGGCGCAGGCCGGCGGCTCGGAGGGGGCCGGCCGGGATCCGGCGACGGGGCTGGCGGTGTACGACACGTACGGCAAGAGCGGGCAGCAGCTGGCGGACGTGTTCACGGCGGCCGGCGTCGACACCGTGGTCTTCGACATCCAGGACGTGGGGGCGCGCTTCTACACCTACATCTGGACCCTCTACGACTGCATGCGGGCGGCCGCGCTGGCCGGCAAGGCCGTCGTCGTGCTGGACCGGCCCAACCCGATGGGCGGGCGTCGGGCCGCCGGACCCGTGCTGGAGCGGGCGTACGCGAGCTTCGTCGGCCGGGAGCCGATCGCGCTGGCGCACGGGATGACGGCGGCCGAGCTGGCTCTGCTGTTCAACGGGGAGTTCCTGACGGCGGCTCCGGTCCGCCTGCAGACCGTACCGATGACCGGTTGGCGGCGGGACTGCTTCTTCGACGGGACCCGACTGCCGTGGGTGCCGCCCAGCCCGAACATGCCGACCCCGGACACGGCGCTCGCGTACGCCGGCACCTGCCTGTTCGAGGGCACCAACCTGTCGGAGGGGCGCGGGACGGCGACGCCCTTCGAGGTGCTGGGCGCGGAGGGCATCGACCGGCGGTGGGCGGAGGCGGCCGACGCGCTGGGGCTGCCGGGCGTGTGGTTCCGGGAGGCGTACTTCACGCCGACCTTCTCCAAACACGTCGGGAAGGTGTGCGGCGGGGTCCGGCTGATCGTGCACGACCGGGAGGCCTTCGATCCGGTCCGGGCGGGGATCGGGCTGCTGGTGACGGCGCGCCGGACGTGGAGCGGCTTCGCCTGGCGGTCGGACCACTGGATCGACCGGCTGACCGGCTCGGACCGGGTCCGGCGGCTGGTGGACGCGGAGGCGGGCGTCGAGGAGATCGCGGCCGACTGGGCGGCGGGGCTGGAGCGGTTCACGGAGGTGCGGGAGCGGTACCTGCTGTACCCCTAGGCGCTGCCACGGGGGGGCGCCGCATCCGGTGGGCGCAAGGGTCTGGCCGGGTGGGGGCCGCAGCAGGATGCTGTACGCCACGGCACGGCGGGCACGGCACCGGTGGGCGCGGCGCGGAGGGGGAACCCATGGCGGCGAGAACGGTCGGAACAGCGGGTGCGGTCGGAACGGCGGGTGCGGTCGGGATCGGGGTCGGCCCTTATGCAGAGCTGAACTTCGACGCCGAGGGCGACGCGGACGGGGCCGCCCTGCGGGCGGTGGCGGCCCTGGAGGCCACGGACCTCCTGGTCTTCGCGCACGGCTGGAACAGCGAACGGTCCACTTCGACCCGCCTGTACGACCGGTTCTTCGCCCCCTTCCCGGGGCTGGTGGGGCCGGGGGTGCGGCTGGGGTACGTGGGTGTCGTCTGGCCCTCGATCCGGTTCTCCGACGAGCCCGTTCCGGACTTCGACTCCCCCGCGGCGCTCGCCGAGCCCGGCGACGGGACGGCCCTGGACCCCGCCACCCGGGAAGCGCTCGGGGCGTTCTGGCCGGGGCGGGGTGCGGAGCTGGACCGCATCGCCGAACTGCTGCGGGAGCGTCCCGGCGAGGCGGAGGCCCTCACCGAGTTCGGCACGCTGGTACGGGAGCTGGCCGGTGCGGGTGCGGGTGCCGGTTCCGGTGCCGGTTCCGGCTCACGGGAGGTTCCCGCCATATTCGCCGAGGACGTGCGCTCGGCGTGTCGTGCGCTCGCCGCCGGGTTCGCCGAGGCGGGCGGCCCCGCGGGGGAGGACCATGCGGCCGAGGACCCCGCCGGGCCCGGGTTCGCCCTCGGCGACGTCCCGCGCGGGCTGTGGCGCGGCGCCAAGGAACTGCTGCGGCAGGCCACGTACTACCAGATGAAGAAGCGCGCCGGGGTCGTCGGCGAGCGCGGCCTCGGTCCCTTCCTCGCGGAGCTGGCCGGGCGGCGGCCGGGCCTGCGCGTCCATCTGATCGGCCACAGCTTCGGGGCCCGGCTGGTGTCCTTCGCGCTGCGCGCGGTGCCGGCCGGCGCCGGGTACGTGAAGTCCGTGACGCTGCTCCAAGGAGCCTTCTCGCACTACGCGTTCACCGACCGGCTCCCGCACGACCGCGACCGCGGCGGCGCCCTGCGCGGCCTGCAGCACCGGGTCGACGGGCCGGTCGTGGCGTGCCATTCCGCACACGACTCGGCGCTCGGGGTCTTCTACCCGCTGGCCTCCCGGATGGCAGGGGATTCGGCCGGTCTGCTCGGCTTCGACGAGCGTTGGGGCGCGGTCGGGTACGACGGGGTGCAGGCGGTGCCGGACGTACCGCGGCTGACCCTGGACCAGGCGCTGCGCGACGGCGTCCCGGCGGCCGGTTGCGTCAGCGTGGACACCGCGTCCGTGGTGCGCCGAGGCGGTCCGCCCGCGGGGGCGCACAGTGACATCTGCCACCCGGAGCTGGCCCGGGTCGTGGTGTCCGCGGGGCGCATGGGGCGCTGAGTTCCGGCCATGTGCCACCCGTACGCCTCGACCGCCCCCGCATGCGCCCGCACCCGACCGGGCATGTTGGGCACATCTCACGGTGCGTCGTCGTGCGACCGAGCGCGGCGCCGCGGTGTGGACTTGGGCGCGCGAGGCGGAGGTGAAGGTGTGATGGCAGGTTTCCGGAGTCTGGCCTACCAGGTGCGGGATGCGCGCAACGACCGTGCCCTGCGGCGCCATTCGCTGCGCCGCTGCCTGGAGCGGTTCGCACCGTACGGGCACCGGGCGACGTGGTGGCACCTGTGCGACCGGCACGGGATCGCCCCCGAGGACCGGGGGGCGGACCCGCAGCGGCTGGTGGCCGCGCTGGAGGAGCTGGAGGAGGCGCGGGCGGTCTGGCTCGACTACGAGCGGCAGTTCGCGGAGCGGCGACGGCGCGAGAAGCACCACGGGCTGCGCCGGCCGGAGTGGGCGTGGAACGGCAGCGGCGACGCCGTGGTCCGCTGCGCCGACCCGGGGGTGCGGCCGGACGGCACCCTGGCCGACGTGCTGCGCCGGCTGGTCACGGCCCTGGAATCGGAGCCGGGGACGGGCTGCCCGGTCTGCGGTGAGCAGGAGCTGCACTGGCCCGCACCGGTGCCGGGACCCAGACGGGGGCCCGGGCCGGGACGCGCGGCGGGACACGGAACCGGTTCGGGGCGTGCCGCGGGATCCGGGGCCGGGCAGCGACAGCAGCGGGCCGGGAGCCGGGCGGGGCACGGACCGTGGGAGGGAGCGTGGGCCTGGGACGGCCCGCTCTGCGCGGGCTGCGGGATCGTGGTGCCCAGGCCGGCGCTCGCGGACTCGGCCTGGGAGTCCCCGGAGGACGGGATGCGGCCGTCGGTGTCGGCTTCGGCCGGGGCTGCGTGAGCCTGCGCTTGCAGGTGTCGCTGAACGGCGCGCGCGGCGCCGCCGAGGGCGCCGCCGTGCCACTGTCGCCCGGGGACCTGGCGGAGTCGACGCTCGGGGCGGTCGCCGCCGGGGCCGTGGAGGTGCTGGTGCACCCGCGGACGCCGTGCGGGCGGGAGAGCCTGTCGCCGCGGGTGGTGGGGCCGCTGCTGGAGGCGTTGCGGGGCGCGGGGGTCTCCGTACCGCTGTCGGTGTGCGCGAGCATCGCCGCCGAGCCCGATCCGGCCGGGCGGCTGGAGCGGGTCCGGTCCTGGACGGTGCTCCCGGACCGGGCCGCCGTGCACTTCGCGGAGCCGGGGGCGGCGGAGCTGGCCCGGCTGCTGCTGGCCCGGGGTGTGGCGGTGGACGCGGTGGTCGCGCTGTCCGGCGCGCCGGAGGAGGGCGCGACGGGCTGCGCGATCGGGGCGGCGGGGTTCGGGTCGCTGGCGCGGTTCCTCGCCTCGCGGGCTCCGGAACCGGCGGGCCGCGCACGGGTCCGGCCCGCGGTGGAGCTGGCGGTGGTGCCCGCGGCGGCCGATCCGGCCGTGGTGGCGGGCCTGGTGGCCGCGCTGCGCCGGCCGGTGGTGGGGCCGCTGCTGGTGTACGGGCGGGAGACCGCGGCCTGGCCGGCCCTGCGGCTGGCCGTGCGCTGCGGCGCGGATGCGCGGATCGGCCTGGGCGACGTACTGCGGTTGCCCGACGGGCGGCCGGCCGGCTCGAACGCCGCGCTGGTGGCGGCGGCGCACGAGGTGGCCGGGGCGGTGCGGGGACGACCGGTGGTGACGGCGCTTTCCGGTGGTGAGGGTGCTACAGCCGGGAGCCGGTGAGCCGTTCGCCGAAGACGTCGTCCGGGTTGGACAGGGCGCAGGTCTTCAGGGACAGGCAGCCGCAGCCGATGCAGTCGGTGAGGTGGTCGCGCAGCCGCTCCAGCTGCGTGATGCGCTGTTCGAGCTCGCTGCGCCACATGTCGGAGAGCCGGGCCCAGTCCTCCTTGGTGGGGGTGCGCTCCTCGGGCAGTTCGGCGAGGGCGTCGCGGATCGCGGCGAGGGGGATCCCGACGCGCTGCGCTGCGCGTACGAAGGCCACCCGGCGCAGCGCGTCGCGGCTGTAGCGGCGCTGGTTGCCGGCGGTGCGGCGGCTGCTGATCAGGCCCTTGGTCTCGTAGAAGTGGAGCGCGGAGACGGCCGCGCCGCTGCGCGCGGACAGCTGGCCGACGGTGAGTTCGTGGACTTTCTCGGGAATCTGCGGCACGAGGCCGAGGGTAGTCGGCCCACCCGGGATCCGTTGACATATACATGCGGCCCCCGCATGCTGAGCAAGCGCTTATTCGCCTGGTAGAGGAAGAGGGCAGGGCATGGCCGAGCCGAAGGTCTTCACGTCCGCCGAGGAACTGCGCGCCGGCATCGGCCGGACGCTGGGCCCCAGCGGATGGCTGGAGGTGGACCAGAAGCGGATCGACCTGTTCGCCGACGCCACGGGCGACCACCAGTGGATCCACGTGGACCCCGAGCGGGCCGCCTCCGGACCCTTCGGCTCCACGATCGCGCACGGCTATCTGACGCTGTCGCTGCTGCCGAGCCTCGTCCCGCAGGTCATGCGGGTCGAGGGCATGCGGATGGGCATCAACTACGGGACGGACAAGGTCCGCTTCCCGGCGCCGGTCCCGGTCGGCTCGCGACTGCGGGCCACCGCCGTGATCACCGACGTCACGGAGGCGGGTGGCGGCGTACAGGTCGCGGCGACGGTCACGATCGAGCGCGAGGGCGGCGACAAGCCGGTGTGCGTGGCCCAGTCGGTGTCGCGGTACTACTTCTGACCGGGCGCCGCGACTACTCCTGACCGGGCGTCGCGCCCACCATGCGCAGGACGAGGCCGGCATAGAGCTCGCCGACCTCCTCCGGCGTGCGCCGGCCGGCGGTGTTGAACCAGCGGGCCACGTCGATGCACAGGGACAGCACGGCGAGCGTGGTGCCGGGGACGTCCGGGACCTGGAACTCCCCCGCCGCGACACCGTCGGTGAGGATGCGGCGCACGACGGCGTCGCTCTGCCTGCGCAGCGCCACGATCTCGGAGCGGTGCTCCGGTGCCAGGGCCTCCAGCTCGTACTGGACCACGCGGGCGGTGGTGTGGTGCGCCGCGTGCCACAGCACGAAGGACCGTACGGCCGCCCCGAGCCGGTCGGCCGCGGAGCCCGGGCCGGAGGCGGCGGTCTCCAGGATGTCGAGGGCCTTGTCGTGGCCGATCCGGCTGATCCGGTGGAGCAGCTCTTCCTTGGTCTTGTAGTGGATGTAGAGCGCGGCCGGGCTCATGCCCGCCCGTCCGGCGATGTCACGGGTGGTCGTGGCGTGGTACCCGCGCTCGGCGAACGCCTCGACGGCGGCGATCAGCAGCCGCCGCGCGGCGTCGGGGGTGACCTCCGACCAGGGCCGGTAGCCGCCCGTCGTCTCCGCCGCGCTGTCCATCGCTCGCCCACCTTCTCGTCACCGTCGGAAGGAATACCTTACCGGAGGGTGAGCAAGCGCTTAGCGCCTTGCGGGAACGCGGGCATGGCATGGCGGGGCGGGGCGGGCCGGGCCGGCCTCAGAAGGCGGAGACGCCGGTGCGGGCGCGGCCGATCAGCAGCTTCTGTATCTGGCTGGTGCCCTCGTACAGGGTCATCACGCGGGCGTCGCGCAGCAGCTTGCCCGCCGGGTACTCGTCGATGTAGCCGTAACCGCCGTGCACCTGGAGGGCGTTGCTCGCGGCGCGGACGGCGGCCTCGGAGGCGAACAGCTTGGCGGTGGACGCCTCCGTGGCGAAGGGCTTCCCGCGGTCGATCAGGTCGGCCACCCGCCAGGTCAGCAGGCGGGCCGCGTCCACGTCCACCGAGATGTCGGCGATCAGCTCCTGGACGAGCTGGTGGTGGGCGATGGGCCGGCCGAACTGCTCGCGCCCGGCCGCGTACGAGACGGCCGCGTCCAGCGCCGCCTGCGCGATGCCCACGCACCCGGCGGCGACCGACATCCGCCCCTTGGCGAGGGCGGACATGGCCACCGAGAAGCCCTTGCCCTCCGGGCCGAGCATCGCGGAGGCCGGTACGCGGACCCGGTCGAGGACGAGTTCGGCGGTGGCCTGGCCGCGCAGGCCGAGCTTGCCGTGGATCTCGTGGCGGGTGAAGCCGGGGGCGTCGGTGGGGACGAGGAAGGTGGAGATCCCGCGGTGCCCGGGCTGCTCGCCGGTGCGGGCGAAGACGAGGGCGAGGTCGGCCCAGGTGCCGTTGGTGATGAATATCTTGGTGCCGGTCAGGACGTACACGTCCCCCTCGCGCTCGGCGCGGGTGGTCAGGGCGGCGGCGTCGGAGCCGGTGCCGGGCTCGGTGAGACCGAAGCAGCCGAGCGCCTCGCCGGAGCAGAGGCGGGGCAGCCAGGCGCGCTTCTGCTCCTCGGTCCCCCAGGCGGCGAGGGTCTTGGCGACCAGGCCGAGGGAGACGGAGACGATGCCGCGCACGGCGGAGTCGCCGCGGCCGAGCTCCTCGGTGACGAGCGCGTAGGCGAGGTGGTCGCCGCCGGAGCCGCCGTACTCCTCGGGGACGGTGAGGCCGAGGAAGCCGAGGTCGCCGAGCTTCTTCACGACGGCCCGGTCCACGCTCTCGGCGCGGTCCCAGTCGGCGGCGTACGGGGCCACCTCGCGCTCGGTGAACTCGCGGGCGAGGCGGCGCACCGCGGTCTGCTCCTCGCTGAGTTCAAGGTTCACCGGGCACCTCCGGGGAGTGGGCGGGCGGCTGCACGGGGGCGGCAGGTCCCGACGGCTTTAACTAGCAGCGGTAGTTTCGGGTGGGCAGGCCCTACTATGTGGCGCATGGCCAGACCGCGCAAGCCCCTGCTCAGCCGAGACCTCATCGTCGAGGCGGCGGGCGCGCTGGTGGACGCGGAAGGGCTGGAGGCGGTCTCGACGCGGCGGCTGGCGGCCGCGCTGGGGGTCAGCGGCCCCTCCCTCTACAACCACTTCCGCACCAAGGACGAGATCCTGGACGCGGTGGCGGACGCGGTGAGCGCACGGGTCGACCTGTCGGTGTTCGATGACGTGGCGGGGGGCGGCCGGGACTGGCGGGAGGCACTGCGCGCCTGGGCGCACTCCTACCGGGACGCGCTGGCCGACCACCCCAACATCGTGCCGGTGCTGGCGCGCGGCCCGGGGCGGCGCCCGGCGGGACTGCGGCTGGCGGACGCGGTGTTCGGGGCGATGACGGCAGCCGGATGGCCGCCGGCGCAGGCGACCCGGATCGGCGCGCTGATGCGGTACTTCATCCTGGGCTCGGCGGTGGGGTCCTTCGCCCGGGGCTTCGTGGACGACGAGGCCGCCTACGACCCGGCGGACTATCCGCACCTGGGCCGGGCCCATCTGCTGGCCGAGCGGCAGCGCGAGGTGGACGAGGGCGCGTTCGAAACGGGCCTGACCGCCCTGCTGGACGGCCTGGCGCTGCAGTTCGAGGCCCTGGCCGTGGCCGCGCGGCAGGACGACTGACGCGCGACCGGGCCAGAACGCTGGCGGGCCGGTGGGCCGGTGGGCCGGTGGGTCTAGAACACGACGAGGGAGCGGCCGCCCTTGCCGGCCAGCATCGCGTCGAAGGCACCGGGGATGCCGTCGAGGGCGATCCGGTCGGTGACCATCGAACCCAGGTCCAGGCGGCCGGCGCGGACGTGCTCGGCCAGCACGGGCAGGTCGCGGGCCGGGTCGCTGTTCCCGTAGACGCAGCCGGTGAGCGTGCGGGCGAAGTGGAACATCTCCAGGGCGTGGAAGGCGACCTGCTGCTCCTTGCCGCCGATACCGACGACGGTGGTGCGGCCGCCGCGGCGGGTGCACTCCCAGGCCCCGCGGATGGACTCGGCCCGGCCGACGCACTCCACTGCGACGTCCGCGCCCTGCCCGCCGGTGAGCCCGCGGATCTCCTTGGCGGTGGTGTCGGAGGCGAGGACGAAGGCGGTGGCTCCGGCCGCGCGGGCCAGCTCTTCCTTGGCCGGGGAGACGTCCACGGCCACGATCGGGCCCGCCCCGGCGATCCGCGCGGCCTGCAGGGCGGCGAGGCCGACCCCGCCCACCCCGAAGACGGCGACGGACTCGCCGGAGCGCACCCGGGCGCTGTGGTGGACGGCGCCGTATCCGGTGAGCACCGCACAGCCGAGCAGGGCGGCCTCGGCGAGCGGGATGCCGGCGGGCGCGGGCAGCACGCAGTTGGCCGCGACGACGGTCTCCTCGGCGAACGCGGCCACGTTGAGCCCCGGGTGCAGCGGCGTGCCGTCGGCGTCGTGGGCGTGGACGGCGCCGACCCCGGTGAGGGCCTTCGCGCAGAGCCAGACCTCGCCGATGGAGCAGTGGTGGCACTTCCCGCAGGACGGGGACCAGTTGAGCACCACGCCGTCGCCGGGAGCGACATGGGTGACCCCCTCCCCCACGGCGAGGACCGTGCCCGCCCCCTCGTGGCCGAGGACGGCGGGGACGGGGACCTTCATGGTGCCGTTGGTGAGGGAGAGGTCCGAGTGGCAGACCCCTGCTGCGGCGAGCCTCACCCGGACCTGCCCCGGGCCGGGATCGGGCAGCACGATCTCCCGTATCTCCAGCGGGGCTCCGACGGCGGGCAGGATGGCGGCGCGGACCATGGTCGATTCCGTCTCTCGGACTCGGGGGCGGGGCGGTGCAGGACGGGGGGCGGGGCGGGGCCGGCGGCGGGCCGCGCGGGCGGGTCAGAACTGCAGCGACTTGGTCTGGAGGTACTCCGCCAGACCGTGCGGGCCGAGCTCCCGCCCGACGCCCGACTGCTTGTAGCCGCCGAAGGGCGCGAGCCGGTTGAAGCGGCCGCCGTTGATGTCCACCTGTCCGGTGTCCATGCGCCGCGCGAAGGCCACCGCGGTCTCCTCGTCGGCCGCCCAGACGGCGCCGCCGAGACCGTACACCGTGCCGTTGGCGATGCGCAGGGCGTCGTCCTGGTCCTCGTACGGGAGGATCGACAGCACGGGGCCGAAGATCTCCTCCTGGGCGATGGTCATCTCGGGCGTGACGTCGGCGAAGACGGTCGGGGCGATGTAGTAGCCGCGCTCGTGCGGGGCGTCCGGGCCGCCGGCGACGAGGCGGGCGCCCTCCTCGACGCCCTTGGTGATGTATCCGCGCACGCGGTCGCGCTGCGTGGCGTTGACCACCGGGCCGAGGCGGGTGCCCGGCTGCTGGGGGTCGCCGCAGGGGTACGTGGCGACGGCTGCGGCCGCGAGCGAGACCGCGTCCTCGTACTGGTCGCGGTGGACGAGCATGCGCGTGAGCGCGTTGCAGCTCTGGCCGGAGTTGTTCATGACGTGGCCCACGCCCGCCGCGACGGCCTTGGCCAGGTCGGCCCCGGGCAGGATGACGTTGGCCGACTTGCCGCCGAGTTCGAGGGCGACGCGCTTGACGGCGGCACCGGCCACGGCGCCGATCTGCTTACCGACCGCGGTGGAGCCGGTGAAGGAGACCATGTCGACCCCTTCGTGTGCGGCCAGCGCCTGCCCGGCGACCGGACCGGTCCCGGTCACCAGGTTGAACACCCCGGCCGGGATGCCCGCCTGGTGCACGGCTTCGGCGAAGAGCTGTGCGGTCAGCGGGGTGTCCTCGGCCGGCTTGAGGACGAGGGTGCAGCCGGCGGCAAGAGCAGGCGCCACCTTGGCAACGATCTGGTGCAGGGGGTAGTTCCAGGGCGTGATGGCCCCGACCACTCCGACCGGCTCCAGCAGCACGGTCGAGTTCCCGATCCGCTCCTCGAAGGCGTACGAGGCCCCCAGTTCGGCGAAGGAGGAGGCGACGGCGATCGGCGCCCCGACGTGGACCGTCTCGGAGAAGCCGACCGGCGCGCCGAGCTCCGCGGTGATGATCTCGGTGAACTCGGCCTTGCGGGCGACCATGACGTCGCGCACGGCCCCGACCAGGGCCGCGCGCTCGGCCGGGGGCGTGGCCGCCCAGCCTGGCAGGGCCGCGCGGGCCGCGCGTACGGCCGCGTCCACGTCGACGGCGGTGCCGGCCGGGACCCCGCCGATGCTCTGCTCGTCGGCGGGGTTGACGACCTCGATCCGGTCGCGACCGGCGGCGGGCCGCCATTCGCCGGCGATGTACATCCCGTCGTGGGCCTTCATGGCATTCCTCCCGAGCACGCACGAGCGCGTAGACCTGACCCCGTGCGGACAGCCTACAAACGAGCGGCGGTAGTTTTCGGGGCGCCCGCCTCGGGCCCGGTCAGATGATGCCGAAAAGCATCCCCGCCGCGAGGACGACGAGGGAGGTGAGCGCCGCCCACTTCACGGTGAAGCGGGTGTGGTCGCCGAACTCGACCCCGGCCATGCCGACGAGGACGTAGACGGCCGGAACCAGCGGGCTGGACATGTGCAGGGCCTGGCCGACGAGGGATGCGCGGGCGATCTCCAGCGGGGAGACGCCGTGGGCGGCGCCGGCCTCGGCGAGCACGGGCAGGACGCCGAAGTAGAAGCCGTCGTTGGACATGAAGTAGGTGAGCGGCAGGCTGAGCAGGCCGGTGACCAGGGCCATGTGCGGGCCCATGCCTTCGGGGACGGCGTCGACGAGCCAGTCGGCCATGTGCTTGACCATGCCGGTACCGCTGAGGACGCCGGTGAAGACGGCGGCCGCGAAGACCATGCCGGCGACGTTCAGGACGTTGTCCGCGTGGGCGGCGAGCCGGGCCTTCTGGTCGGGCATGTGCGGGAAGTTGACGGTGAGGGCGAGGGCGGCACCGAGGAGGAACAGCACCGGGATGGGCAGCAGCTCCGTGATCATCGCGGCGAGGAGGGCGATGGTGAGGCCGGCGTTGAACCAGTAGAGGCGGGGGCGGAGGGTCGGGCGGAGGGGGTCGAGCCCCTGGAAGCCGCCGTCCTGCGGCCCGTCGGCGGCCGTGACGCCGGAATCGGACCCGGAAGCAGACCCAGGCGCGGGCGCGGGGGCGGGCGCGGGGGCGGGCGCGGGTACGGGGGCGGGCGCGGGCGCGGGCGCGGGGGCGGGCGCGGGTACGGGGGCGGACCCGGAGCCCGAACCGGCGTCGGCACCGGCACCGCCGTGGGCACGGGTGTCGGCACCGGCGCCGGCACCGGCGTCGACGGATCCCTTGCCGGCGGTGACCAGCTGCTGCACGGGCTCGGCTGCGCCGCCGTCGGCCCCGTCGGCGTCGGCGGGGAGCGCCAGGGTGCCGACCCGGCGGCGTTCCTTCAGGCCGAGGACGTATGCGAGGGCGAACACGCACAGCAGGCCGACCGCCAGGGCGGGAATCATCGGTACGAAGATGTCGGCGGCGTCGAGCTTGAGGGCCGTGGCGGCGCGTGCCGTGGGGCCGCCCCAGGGCAGCGTGTTCATGACGCCGTTGGCGGTGGCGGCGACGCCCGTCATGACCACGAGGCTGAGACCGAGCCGCTTGTAGAGCGGGTACATGGCGGAGACGGTGATCATGAAGGTGGTCGAGCCGTCGCCGTCGAGGGAGACGATCGCGGCGAGGACCGCCGTCCCGACCACGACGCGCATGGGGTCGGCCTTGCAGAAGCGCAGGATGCCGCGCACGATCGGGTCGAACAGGCCGACGTCGATCATCAGTCCGAAGTAGACGATGGCGAACATCAGCATGGCGGCGGTCGGCGCGAGTTTGCCGACGCCGTCGATGACGTAGTCGCCGAGGTGGGCGCCCTTGCCTGCGAACACGCAGAAGAGCGCGGGGATGAGGACGAGCGCCGCGATGGGCGACATTTTCTTCATCATGATCAGGACCAGGAAGGTGGCGATCATGGCGAAGCCGAGGAAGGTCAGCATGCAGGGAACGTAGGGGTCGCCTCCGGAGCCCAACAAGACGTCCGCGTGTGAGCAATACGAGCAAAACCCCAGCTCAGGGCAGGGGTGTGAGTTCGACGGGGAACCCGTTGAGGACGGCCGTGCCGGACAGCGGGTCGAGCAGGGTGCCGTCGAGGAGCTGGTTGACGTTGGCGCCGGGCGCTGCGGCGGCCACCGACAGGCGGGCGCCGTCGCGGTCGTGGCCCCAGCCGTGCGGGAGGCTCACCACGCCGGTGCGGACGGTGTCGGTCACCTCGACGGGGACCTCCAGGCTGCCGCCGCCGCCGGTGATCCGGGCGCGGCCGCCCTCGGTGAGCCCGATCCGGGCGGCGTCCAGGGGGTTCACCTGGAGGGTGCAGCGGTTGGAACCTCCGGTGAGGGCCGGGACGTTGTGCAACCAGCTGTTGTTCGACCGCAGGTGGCGGCGGCCCACGAGCACCAGGGCGGCGGGGCGTTCGACGAGCGCCGCGCGCAGCCGGGGCAGCTCGGCCGCGATCGGGTCGGGGAGCAGCTCGATCCTGCCGCTGCGCGTCCTCAGTACGCCCGGGAGCCGGGGCCGCAGCGGGCCCAGGTCGATGCCGTGCGGGTGCGCGAGCAGTCGCTCCAGGCCCAGCCCGTCCGGGCCGGTCCCCTCGCCGTCCGGTTGCCCGTCGCCCGGCACCTCGCCCCGGACGGCCGGGGTCGCGCCCTCTCCCCGGGCGCCGAAGAGGTCGCCGTACGGTCCGAGTCGGAGCATCAGGTCGAGCCGGCGCTCGGGGCCGCTCTCCCCGACGAGCAGTCCGGCGAGGCGCGCCGGGTCCTGGCCGTGGAGCGGCGAGTGCGGGTCGGCGGTCTCCTTGGCGAGCGTGGCCAGGACGACCGGCTCGTCGACCGCGGCTGCGGCGTCGGGGACGGCGGCGCCGTGCAGTCCTGCGACGGCGAGGACGAGGCGGGCGTGGATCTCGCACTCGTCGAGCAGTCCTGCCTCCAGCGGGACGGCGGGGCGGGTGTAGCGGGCCTGGTTGCGGATGGCGAAGCCGTTGAAGGCGAAGTCGTGGTGCGCGCTCTGGGAGGGCGGCGGTGGCGGCAGCACGACGTGGGCGTGGCGGGAGGTCTCGTTCAGGTACGGGTCGACGCTGACCATGAAGTCGAGCCCGGCCAGGGCCGCGTCGAGGCGCCGCCCGTCGGGGGCGGACAGCACCGGGTTCGCGGCGATGGCGATCAGGGCCCGGATCCTGCCCTCCCCCGGCGTCTCGATCTCCTCGGCCAGGGCGGCGACGGGCAGTTCGGACTTGGCCTCGGGGTGGCCGCTGACCCGGCTGTGCCAGCGGCCCACGGCGAAGCCCTTGCCGGGTCCCGCGGGGCGCGGCCGCGGGCCGGCGGCCGGGAGCGGGAAGAGGGCCCCGCCCGGCCGGTCCAGGTTGCCGGTCAGGATGTTGAGTACGTCGACGAGCCAGCTGGCGAGGGTGCCGTACGCGACGGTGCAGCTGCCCATCCGCCCGTACACGGCGGCGGTGGGTGCGGCCGCCAGATCGCGGGCGAGGGTGCGGATCTCGGTGGCCGTGAGGTCGCAGGCGGGGGCGACGGCCTCAGGAGTGAAACTCCCGAGGGCGTCGGCGAGTTCCCCGAGGCCGAGGAGGTGTTCCCCGAGGGCGCCGGGGGCGGCCAGCCGCTCGGCGAGCAGCGTGTGCGCCAGGGCTGCCAACAGCAGGGCGTCGCTGCCGGGGCGGGGGGCGAGGTGGCGGTCGGCGAGGCGGGCGGTGCGGGTGCGGCGCGGGTCGACGACGACGAGGCTGCCGCCGCGGGCGCGCAGCGCCTTGAGCCGGCCCGGGAAGTCGGGGGCGGTGCACAGGGAGCCGTTGGACTCGACGGGGTTGGCTCCGATCAGGAGCAGGAAGTCGGTGCGGTCGAGGTCGGGGACCGGGATCGCGAACGGGTCGCCGAAGAGGAGTCCGCTGGAGACGTGCTTGGGCATCTGGTCGAGGGTGCTGGCGGTGAAGAGGTTGCGCGTGCCGAGGGACTTGAGGAGGAGCGGCGGGTAGAGGGCGCCGGCCATGGTGTGGACGTTCGGGTTGCCGAGGACGACGCCCACGGACCCTGCCCCGTGCTCCTGCACGAGGGCCGGGAGGGTGGTGGCGACGGCCTCGAAGGCCTCGTCCCAGCCGGCCTCGCGGAGCCGTCCGCCGCGGCGGACGAGGGGGGTGCGCAGTCGGTCGGGATCGGAGTCGAGCGCGCCGAAGGCCGCTCCCTTGGGGCAGATGAAGCCGCGGCTGAAGACGTCGTCGCGGTCCCCGCGGGCGCCGGTGACGGTGGTGCCGTCGATGGTGAGGGACAGGCCGCAGGTGGCCTCGCAGAGGGGGCAGATGCGCAGGGCGGTGCGGGGCATGGGCCCTCCAGGGGCGTCAGGCTGTGGCACGGGCACGCGGGCGGGACGAGCATACCGACCGGTTGGCACGGTGGGGAGGTGCGCGCGGACCGGAAGTCACGCCGGACGGTCAGTCGAGGGCGCGGGCCAGGTAGGCGTGCATCATGGTGCGGATTTCCGTCACGATCGCCGGATCGCCCGCCGGGTCCGTGCGGAAGGCCAGCTTGGTCAGCGCGTCGGTGGCCTCGACGGCGACGAGGACGGCCCGCTCCAGGTCCGGGTCCGGGCTGAGGCCCAGGTGGGCACCGAGGAGTTCGGTGAGGCGTACGGCGACGAGCCGGTTGGGGTCGGCGGCGGGGCCCTCCTCGGGCGGGACGGGCACCCCGAAGTCGACGAGCGCGAAACCGGGGACGCTGCGCTTCATGGCCAGGTACTCGTCCAGTACGGCGTCGACGACCGGCCGCCAGTCATCGGCGGGGAGGTCGGCGAGGCGCTCCGCGATGGCCTCGGTGTAGCGGTCCAGGTTGCGGTGGGCGAGGGCGATGGCCATGGCCCGCTTGTTGCCGAAGAAGCGGTAGACCGAGCCGATCGGCACGCCGGCGCGCAGGGCCACGGTCCGGGTGCTGAGGTTCTCGTAGCCGGTCTCGTCCAGGAGGTCGGCGCAGGCGTCGAGGATCCGGGCGAGCCGTTCGGCGCTGCGCTGCTGGACCGGCGTACGGCGCAAGGGGTGGGTGGGCGGCACGGGGTCCATCATGCCGCTCCGGGCGCGCGGTTTCAGCCGTCGTTCCGGGCGCGGTGTCGGGTGCGGCATCAGTTCAGCAGGAGGCCGATGCCGCCCAGGGTGTAGGTGACCATCAGCGCGAGCATGGGGAGCTGTCCGGTCACGGCCCGGTGCGGCGGGAAGAGGCGTGCGGCCCGGTCGTGCGCGGCGACGACACCGAGGACGTGGCCGGTGACGACGGCGATCACTTGGAGGGCGGCGAGGGCGCCGGATCCCAAGGGGGGCAAGGGATCCGGGCCGTTGTCAGTGCCGAGTGCCATGCTTACCGTGCGTGGTCCTTCGGTTACGAGGAGGGAGAAGTAATGGGCGGTGAGATAGCCGAGCGCGATCGGCACGAGTGAGTGTGCGAAGGCTGTGAGGGGTCCGGGGTGCGGGCCGCTGACCAGGCGGGTGGCCGCCGCGCACAGGCAGTAGAGGGTGGCGACGAGGGCGATGGACGCGAGCAGTCCGAGGGTGGCCGTGGGGGTGCGGCCCAGGGGGGAGGTCTGGAGGGTGTCGATCCATGCGGGATGGTCGCTGAAGCCGTCGTAGGCGGTGGAGCCGAGCAGGACGCAGACGGTGGCGACGAGTCCGGGCCGCTCGGGCGTCGCGTCGAGTCCGTGGAAGGGGTTGCGGAGCACGAGACGGCCGTCGCTGCGGCGGCCGAGGGGGGAGAGCCGGGCCAGGAGGGCGGAGTACGCCTCGAAGGCGTCCCCGTTGTCGAACCAGCGCTCGCCGAAGCGGGCGGCGAGCGCCAGGTGGGCGCCGGTGTAGACGGCGAGGGCGATCAGGAGGGTGGCGGTGGATGCGGGATCGGGTGCGGCGAGTTCGAGCCAGGTGAAGCCGAACAGTCCGGCGGCGGCGGGCCATTGGCCGAACCGGGCGGGAAGGGGGGCGGGCCGGTGCGGGGCCGGTCGCAGGCGGCGCAGCGGGCGGTGCAGGAGGCGGTGCAGGGTGCGCAGCGGGTTGAGGAGGCGCCAGACGGGGCCGAGGACGAGGGAGGTGGGTACGAGGCCGACCCAGAAGAGGACGTAGACGGCACCGGGGCCGGGATTGCGGTCGGGGTCGTCGGGAGCGAGGAGGAGGGAGGCGAGCAGGGCCAGGAAGGCGGCGAGGCCGAGCCCGCGGAGGGCGCCGCGGGTCGCGGGCGCGTCGGCGATCCGTTGGAGGCCGGCCGGCAGGGCGAGGCCGGACCGGTCACCACGGAAGCGGGAGGACGACCACAGGAGACCGAGGGCGAGGAAGGAGACGAAGAGTGCGGTGAAGGCACCGGCGAACGCGTAGAAGGGAGAGATCGGGAGATCGTGCTGGGAGCCGATGCCGTGCGCGAGCGCGGTGAGCGGGTCCCCGGCGGCCGGGTCCAGGACCACGCCCCGGCCGCCGGGCCCGCCTCCGGGCCCACCTCCGGGCCCGCCCCCGGGTCCGCCGACGGACTGCGCGTACGGGGGCGGGAACGGGGTCATCGGACGAGGAGCTGGGTCAGCACGAGGCGGGACTCGTGGGTCTCGACCTCGAACAGGCCCGTGCGGTCGGCCGTCAGCACCAGGGTGGCCTCCTGGCCTGCCGGCAGGGCGAGTTCCTTGTCGTAGCCGTGGACGTGCAGGGTGTCCGCGCGGTCACTGGTGACGCGCAGGGCGACGCTCTCGCCGCGCTTGAGCTCGGTGCGGCCGGGGGCGGGGACGACCCTGCCGTCCCGGACGGTGATGGTGACCGTACGGTCCGCCTGCGCGGGGGCGGATGCGGGCGGGGACCCCGGCGGGGGTGCCGCATGGCTGTGGCCGCCGGACGCACCCGGGGCGGCGGCGGAGAGCTGCGCGGTGCCCTCGACCGGTTTCCCGGCGACCGCCCAGGCGGTGTGGTCGTCCGCGTAGAGGCGGACGGTCAGGGTGTGCGGGCCCTCGGGCACCTGTGCCGCGGGCAGGTGGTACCAGGGACCGTAGAGGCGGGCCAGCTTGCGGCCGTCGAGCTCCAGGTGGGCGTGGCCGGCGCCCGGGAGGGCGGCGCCGCCGGCGCTCTCGGGGGTGAAGCGGAAGTTCTCCACCGCCAGTTGGAGGTTCCAGCCGTCCTCGGAGTCGGGGTGGACGGTGACCCGCACCTCGGGCGCGCCTGCGGTGGGGACCTCGCGCAGGCGGTGGCCGGTGCCGTCGACGGCGTCGAGGAGCGTTCCGGTGCTGCCGGTGGCCTGCTCGTGGCTGGTGCCGGGCCTGTGGTGGGTCGTGGCTCGGCCGCCGCACCCCACCACGGCGCCGCCGAGCACCATCCCGACGGCAAGCACCGCCACCGCCCGCCGCCACGCCGTCCCGCCGGCGCGCAACGCCGACCCCCGACGCGGGCCGGCCCCGCCGCCGGGCCGGTAGGGGGGACGCTCGGTGCCGGGGAGCGGGCCGTTGGCCGTGGGGGGAAGGGTGTTGTCGGGGTGCCCGGCGGGGGCTGTGGGGTGGGCGGTCACTGCGGTCTCCAGGGGTCGGGGCCTTCGGGCGGGCCGGCGGGTCGCGGCTCCCCCGTGGGGCCGCGGGGCCGTGCTGCCCCGCGGGACGGCACTTCCCCGCGGGCTGGGTCCTCGTGAGCTGCGGGCCCTTGGGGCTGCGGGTCCTTGGGTCCCCGTGACCTGCGGGTACCCGTGAGCTGCGGGTCCTTGGGGGCTGCGGGTGCTCGTCCTCGTGGTCGGCGCATCGCGGGGGGGGCGCCGGTGGAGTCAGGCGGAAACGGGTACGGGGCGGCGGGGGGCGGAGGCGGCAGCGGCCCAGAGGGTCCAGACGACGGCCACCAGGGCGCGGGCCCAGGCCGGGCCGATCGGGATCCAGGGGATCATCAGGACGGCCTTGTCGAAGGCGTCGAGCAGGGTGAGCGCCGCCAGGAGCAGGGTGAGCCGGGCCAGCCAGGGGCGGTCGGCGTGCAGGGCGAGGCCGGCGCCCGCCCACCACAGGCCCAGCAGGAGCAGGGCCAGGGCCGGGACGGCGGTGGGGGTGAGCGGCAGCGTGGAGCCGGCCACGTCCAGGGCCAGCCCGGCCAGGCCGAGCAGGGACGCGGCCGTGCCCAGGCGGGAGTGCCTTAGGCGGCGCCACCACAGCACTCCGCCGACCAGCAGGAGCACGGCCGCCGTGGCCAGCGCGATCTGGGTCTCCACCCGGGCCGGGCCGCGCGCCCCGTACCAGTCGCAGCCGGCCGGGAGCCTGCGGGCCTGCACGTTGTAGTCGGCGCAGACGAGCAGTTGGGCGAGTTTCACCGGCTCGCCGACCAGACGGGCCGATCCGCCGGACACCGCACCCCGGCGCTCCCCGCACCGCGGGAGCGTGCCCGGGCTGGAGCCCTCCGGGCCGGGCTGCCAGCAGTTGCCGCGGCCCTGGCCGTCCCACCACACGTCCATGCCGTTGGGACGGACGGCGCCGGACCTGTCCCTGCCGAGGACGTTCCCGGCGTACCGGTTGTGGTGCGAGGTGTCGGTCTGCTTGGACCACTCCTCCTCGCCCCGGATGAACGCGGGCACGGCCGACAGGAAGAAGCCCGCGCGGCGGTGCCCGTACACCCAGTTCTGCTCGTAGACGTTCCAGTTGCCGCCCGCGGTGATGATGCCGGTGCCCGGCGGCATGGAGATCTGCGGGCAGACCACGCCCTGCTCGTAGCCGCGTTCGACGGGCGGCTTGGCGCAGGTGCCGTCGGCGACGTACCGGTAGTAGTCCTGGTTGTTGTCGTGGATCAGGTTCCGCTCGAACTTGGCGTGGTTCTGCGGGAGTCCGGGGTGCCCGGGGAAGGCGCTGTCCATCGAGGCGCCGCCCATGTTCTGGTCGAACTCGTTGTCGTGCACCCACACCGAGTCCCCGGCGGTGCCGGAGTAGCCGACCATGTTGTGGTGGCTGCGGCAGCCGGTGATCTCGATCGAGTAGCGGGGGACGTCGTAGCCGCGGCCGTCGTTGATGTCGGAGGCGCTGCCCGGGTAGATGCCGGAGTCGCCGTTCCCGTACGACTCGCAGTTCTTGTACAGGCCGTGGTCGCTGGCGAAGGTCAGGAAGCCGTACTCGTCGTTCCAGCGGGTCAGTACGTCGTCGATGACGAACCCGTCGGCGGCGAGGACGTACAGGGAGTTGAAGGTGGTGCGCTGGGCGGTGAAGTTGCGGAAGTAGACGCCGTCGGACTTGTCGGCGCGGATGGCGTTCAGCTTCTGGTACTTCGCGTCGACGACCACGTCGAGACGGGTCGCGCCGGTGCCCTCGATCTGCAGGCCCTTCTTGCCGAGGACGGCGACGAGGTTCTGGTTGTGCGGACAGCGCGCCTGCTGCTCGTAGGACAGGATCTGGTAGCCGAGCGCGGAGGAGGGGGCCTCCAGGGCGGCGCACTCCCCCGTCGGCTGCGGCAGTGACGGCTCCTCCTCGTACAGGCCGGGGAGGATCGCGATGTTCATGCCGGGGCGGTCCACGGCGTCGACGGCTTCCTGGAGGTGCCGGTAGCCGCTCTTCTCGCACCGCTCGTACAGGGCCAGGTTGCGCTGGCGCAGGGTTTCGGGGAACGCGGCGATCCGGCGTTCGAAGGCGGGCCGGTCGGTCTTGCAGACGAGCAGGTCGGGCTCGGTCGCGCGGTACTGCGGCACGGTTCCGGAGCCGTCGGGGAGGGTCACGGGGCGCTCTTCGTGCGCGCGGGCGGCGGGTGCGGCCGCGAGGAGCGCCAGGAAGGCGAGGAGCAGGGCGAGGGCGGCGGTGAGCAGGGCGCTGGAACGAGCCTTGAGGGTGGCGGAGAGCGGGACGGAGAGCGGGACGGAGAGGGGGGCGGTGAGGGGCGCCGCCGGCACGGCAGGGGACCTGCGGGTCCACGGGGTCCACGACATGCGCGCGAGAGTAGAGCAATGTTCATGTTTTGTGAGCCCCCGCGGCACGCCCAATCCGTACGCGGCCCGCCGCAGAGCGCCATTGACGCACACGGGCACGGAATCCTACTGTCAGGCATAGGATTCCTTCGACAGAGTGGAAGAGCCATGAGCGAGCAGGCCAGGAAGACGGCCGAGGCCCTGGAGTACCTCACCGGTTTCGGCAACGAGCACAGCTCGGAGGCCGTCCCGGGCGCCCTCCCCGCAGGCCGCAACTCGCCCCAGCGCGCCCCCCTCGGCCTGTACGCGGAGCAGCTCAGCGGCAGCGCCTTCACCGAGCCGCGCAAGCACAACCGCCGCTCGTGGCTGTACCGGATCCGCCCCTCGGCCGCGCACCCGCCGTTCACCCGGATCGACAACGGCGCCCTGCGCTCCGCCCCCTTCACCGAGTCCCCGGCCGACCCCAACCGCCTGCGCTGGAACCCGACGCCCGACCCGGCCCCGGGCACCGACTTCCTCTCCGGCCTGTGGACGCTGGGCGGCAACGGCGACGCCACGCAGCGCTCCGGCATGGCGATCCACCTCTACTCCGCCAACGCCGACATGACGGACCGGGTGTTCAGCGACTCAGACGGCGAGCTGCTGATCGTCCCGGAGCGCGGCGGCCTGCTGCTGCGCACCGAGCTCGGCCTGCTCGCCGCGAAGCCGGGCGAGGTGGCCCTGATCCCGCGCGGCGTCCGCTTCCGCGTCGAGCTGCTCGACGACACCGCCCGCGGGTACGTCTGCGAGAACTACGGCCGCCCCTTCGAGCTGCCGGACCTGGGCCCGATCGGCGCCAACGGCCTCGCGGCCGCCCGGGACTTCCGGGCGCCGGTGGCGGCGTACGAGGACGAGGACCGCCCGACCGAGGTGGTGAACAAGTTCTGCGGCAACCTGTGGTCCGCGACGTACGACCACTCGCCGCTGGACGTGGTCGCCTGGTACGGCACGCACACCCCGTACGTCTACGACATGCGCCGCTTCAACGTCCTGGGCTCCATCAGCTACGACCACCCGGACCCGTCGATCTTCACGGTGCTGACCTCGCCCTCCGACACGCCCGGGCTGGCGGGCGTGGACTTCGTGGTCTTCGCGCCGCGCTGGCTGGTCGGCGAGGACACCTTCCGCCCGCCGTACTTCCACCGCAACGTGATGAGCGAGTACATGGGCCTGATCGAGGGCGCCTACGACGCCAAGGCGGAGGGCTTCGTCCCCGGTGGCGGCTCCCTGCACAACATGATGTCGGCGCACGGCCCGGACCGGGACACCTTCGACAAGGCCAGCGCCGCCGAGCTGAAGCCGCAGAAGATCGACGACGGTCTGGCCTTCATGTTCGAGACCCGTTGGCCGATCGCCGTCACCGCCCAGGCGGCCGGCGCCGGGCACCTGCAGCCCGCGTACGACGACGTATGGCAGGGGCTGGAGCGCCACTTCCGCGCCTAAGATGCCCCCCGGCCCCTCCCTCCCCCGGCCCGCCGCCTCGGAACGGGAGGGGCCGACACCCGACACCCCGTCCGTACGGAGAACGACCGTGACCGCCTTCGCTCCCGATTCTCTGGTGCTCAACCGGAAGCTGCCGCTCTGGTACCAGGTGTCACAGTCGCTGCGCGCCTCGATACTGGGCCGCGCCCCGGACGCCTCGCTGCGCCTGCCCACGGAGGAGCAGCTCGCCGAGCACTACGGGGTGAGCGTGCTGACGATGCGCCAGGCGCTGAAGGAGCTGGAGGGCGAGGGGCTGATCAGCCGGCACCGGCGGCGCGGCACCTTCATCGAACCGGGCGCGCGGCGCGGGGCCCCGGTGCGGCTGCTGGGCTCGGTCGACACGATCGTGGCGCAGCAGTCGGGCGACCGCACGACGGTCCTCGGCCGCGAGCGGACCCCGGTGTCCGGGGAGCTGCTGGAGCACTTCCCGGACACGGCGGAGGTGGTCACGTACCGGCGGCTGCGGCACGACGGCGAGAGCGGCGAGCCGACGAACTGGGCGGAGAACGCCGTCCGCGCCGAGATCGCGGACCTGGTGGACCTGGCGGACCTGGCGCGCTGGCCGATGACGAAGGTGCTGCGCGATGTCGTCGGGGTGCGGATCAGCCGGATCACGGACACGGTGGAGGCGCGGCTCGCCGACCCGGAGACGGCCGAGCTGCTCGACGTGCCGCTGCTGAGCCCGATCCTGCACTACACGGGCGTGACCTACGACGAGGACGGCCGCGTCGTGGACGTGGCGCGGATCCGGTACCGGGGGGACCGCTTCTCGTTCACGGTGACCGTCGAGGCCCACTGAGGCGACGCCCGCCGAGTCGAGGCCCAGCGAGCGGGCGGCCGGGGCCCACGGTCGGGCCCGACCCGACCGGACCCGACCGGACCGGACCCGACCGGGCTCGACCCGGCCTGGCCGACCGGTCCTGACACGCCCCGGAGCCGGGGCGCTACTTCCTGTCGTCCTCCGCGCTGCGCTCGCCCTCCGCCTGGGACGGGGTGGTGCGCATCGTGTCCGGGTGGTGGTGGGCCACGCGCTCCTTCTCGTCCATGTCCTCGTCGAGGCGCTCGCCCTCGGCCTGCGACGGAGTCGAGTATTCGTCGTACTGACTCATGGCCACTCCCCGCATCCGCAGTTCCGCACGCTCCGCATGTCTCGGAGTTTCCGCAGATTCCGTACATGCACATCCCGTACATAAGGAGCGTAACGCTTCGGTCTGCGCACAGCTCTGCGGGCCGCCGGCCCCTGCGGCGCCTCGCTACCATCTGCCGGGTGAGCGAAGACGTACCACTGCTGGACGATCTGATGCCCTGGGCCGTGAGCGGCCCGCGCCTCGGCCGCACCTGGGTCGCGGCCCCCGATCCGGATGCCCTGCGGACCCGCTGGGCGGTCCTGGCCGGGGCCGAAGGAGCCGAGCGGGAGCGGCTGTTCCGCCCGACCCGGCTGCGGTCGCCCGCCGTCGGTGCGGCCGCCCTGCCCGGCCAGCGCTCCGCCTCCACGGCCGGCTTCGCCGATGCGCCCGGCCCCTGCCCGGATCCGGTGCGGGTGCTGCACGCCCCCTTCGACGAGCAGTGGCTCCTGCCCGACCAACGGCTCATCGACGCCTCCCGGCCGCAGCTGTGGCGGGTCCTGGACGAGCACCAGCTCTTCCTCGTCGAGGCACCCGCCACCGGCCCGGAAGGCCCGCTGGTCACCCGGCACCTCCCGACGGTCCGGCCGGCCGGCGTCCGCCCGCTGCACCGCCGCCCCGGCGGCGCCGAGCCGAACCTGGCGCCCGGCCTGCCGGAACTGCTGGGCGAGCGCTACGGCGGCCCGGTCACCCCGCAGGACGTGCTGTGCTGGGTCCTCGCGGCGGGCCGGCCGGGCCCGCGCGGCCACGAGGTGCCCCTCACCGCCGACCCGGAGCGCTGGCGCGCCGGGCTGGACCTCGGCCGGCGGCTGCTCGCGGTACAGGTGCGCGGGGTGGGCGGCGGCGAGCCGCCCCGGCTGCCGGGCGGACGCCGGCCGTACGTGCGCTCGGCGATCCGGGGCTGGCCCGACGGGCTCGACTGGGACCCGGGGACCGGGACGCTGACCCTCGGCTCCGGGACCGTGTCCCCGGTGCCGCGGGCCGCCTGGGAGTACGAGCTGCCGGGCGCGCCCGCCGGGGCCGCCGGGGCCGGCGGAGCGGCAGCGGGCACGCGGGTGCTGCCGGCCTGGTTCGCCGCCCGCTGCGCCCACCGGGACCCCGCAGCCGAGGGGCTGGACGCGCTAGGCCCGGCAGAGTGGCCGCAGGCCTGGACCTCGGAGCTGCTGGCACTGGTGACCACGCTGGCACTGCTGGCCGATCTGCGGCCGGAGCGGGAGGCGTTCACACCGGGGCCGCCGCTGTCCCGCGCCGACCTGGTGGCGGCGGGGGTGCTGCCGCCGCCGCGGTGGGCCCGGCGGCCGGCCTCCGTACTGGACCACCAGGAGGAGGGCCCGGGCGGGCAGTTCGCACTGCTCTGACCGGAGCCGCACCCGGAGCCGGGCCCGGGGCCCGGGGCCCGGAGCGGGAACCCGGAGCCGGACCCCCGATCCCCCGCGCCGCCCGCCCTACGCGGTGTCCCAGCCGCCCAGCAGCCGGTCCATCGAGCGGTCGAACACCGCGCCCATGTCCGCGGTCGCCTCCGCCACCGGGTAGGCGTCCGCCAGCGCGGCCCCCAGCAGCGGGTACCGCCCGGTCCCGAGCGCCGAGGCCAACCAGGCCGTGCGCACCGCCGTCTCCTCGGCCTCGCTCCAGGGCAGCGCGCGGGCCCGCTCGGCCATGGCGAGCTCCCCCGCCACGAACGTCGCCACCGAGCCGTTGACCGACGCGACGAGCTCCAGCTTCTCGGCGCCCGACAGCTCCAGCGGGGCCAGGCAGGCCAGGCTGTGCTCCAGGTAGCGCAGGGCGTTCGGGCTGAACCCGTAGACCGGGGTCAGCAGCCGCGGCAGCCAGGGGTGGCGGTGCATCAGCTGCCGGGTCTGACGGGCCAGGGCCAACAGGTCGGCCCGCCAGTCGCCGGTGGGCGCGGTGACCTCGTACTGCCCGCTGACCGCGTCGACCATCAGCTCGTACAGGTCCTCCTTGCGCGGCACGTAGTTGTAGAGGGACATCGTCCCGGCGCCGACGCCCGCGGCCACGCGCCGCATGGAGACGGCGTCGATCCCCTCCGCGTCGGCGATCCGCACCGCCTCGGCCGCGATCGACTCGCGGGTGTGCGCGGGGCGGGGTCCGCGGCCGGCGCGCTGCGGGCGGGTCCAGATCACTTCGGGCTCAGCGGGGCGCCCGCTGGGTGTCATCGCTCATCACCTCGCCACCATCCTAGGTTCGTACGTCGTACGCAGTGACGGGGCCCGCAGCAGGACGTTCCCCGGTGGGGGGTGACAGGAGCCGCCCCCACCCCGTAGACATCGACGTCATGGAACACTCGCCCGAACCCCTGCCGCTGGACGGGATCACGGTCGTCGCCGTCGAGCAGGCCGTCTCCGCGCCCTTCGCCACCCGCCAGCTCGCCGATCTCGGCGCCCGGGTGATCAAGGTGGAGCGCCCCGACGGCGGCGACTTCGCCCGCGCCTACGACACGGCCGCACACGGCCTGGCCTCGCACTTCGTCTGGGCCAACCGCGGCAAGGAGTCGATCGCGCTGGACCTGAAGGACCCGCGCGGCCTGGAGGTCCTGCACGGACTGCTCGACGGGGCCGACGTGTTCGTCCAGAACCTGGCGCAGGGTGCGGCGGCCCGGCTCGGGCTGGACTCGGCCGCGCTGTGCACGCGGTACCCGCGGTTGGTCGCGGTGGACGTCTCCGGGTACGGCGCCGACGGCCCGTACGCCCACAAGCGCGCCTACGACATGCTCGTGCAGTGCGAGGCGGGGCTGGTCTCGGTGACGGGCCCCCCGGAGCAGCCCGTCAAGGCGGGCATCCCGGCCGCGGACATCGCGGCGGCCATGTACGCCTTCTCGGGGGTCCTCGCGGCGCTGGTGCGGCGCGGGGTCACCGGGCGCGGGGGCCGGGTGGAGGTGTCCATGCTCGACGCGCTCGCCGAGTGGATGGGACATCCCCTGCACCACACGATGCACGGTGGTCGGCAGCCGGCCCGGACGGGGCTTGCGCATGCGGTGATCGCCCCGTACGACGCGTACGCGACGGCGGACGGCGACCGGGTGCTGCTGTCGGTGCAGAACGACCGGGAGTGGCGCCGGCTCGCCGAACAGGTGCTCCGGCGGCCCGAACTGGCGGAGGATCCGGCGTTCGCGACGAACGCGGCGCGCACCCGCGGGCGCAAGGAGACGGATGCCGTGGTGGCTCGGGCGCTGTCCCGGCTGGACGCCGACGAGGCGATCGGGCGGCTGGAGGCGGCGGGCATCGCCTGCGCCCGACTGAACTCGGTGGCGCAGCTCGCGGAGCACCCGCAGCTGACGGCACGGGACCGCTGGCGGAAGGTGGACTCGCCGGCCGGCCCGCTACGGGCCCTGCTGCCGCCCATCGGACTGCCGGGAGGCGCGGCACCGCACATGGGTGCGGTGCCCGCGCTCGGCGAACACACCGAGGCCCTGCTGCGCGCCCTGGGGATGTCGGGCGCGCAGATCACGACACTGCGCCGGGATGGAGTGATTGCGTAGGGCGGGGCGGAACTTCTCGGGGTCGGGGACAGTTCTACGAGCGGCGGCTGCCGAAGAGCGAGCGGCGCAGGCGGCGCAGCGGCGCGAAGAGCGAGACGCGCGCGCTCCGGCTGCGCAGCCGGTGCGTGTGGTCGCGAGCGGTGAGCTCGCGCATCAGCAGGGTCGCCTCGGCGACTTCGCGGTGGGGGACGGCAGGTCCGCCCAGCACGGCGAGGTGGCGGTCGAGGCGCGAACTGGTCGCGCTGCTGCCGCACGTGATGGCAGGCACGCGGGGCGGCCTGCTGCGCATTGCTATCTGTTCCATCTTTCTCTCCCCACCCGTACGAAGGCACCCGGCCCGGGCAGGTTAACCCTATCGCCCCCGTGATGCCCGCGGGTATCCCGGTGGTGTGAATTACCCCTATGCGTCGGGGAGTTGACGATTACTCAGCGGAGTCGACGGTTACTCTCCGCAAGGTCGGGGCGGTCCGGATGTCACGGAGGGCGATTCCCGCCTGCGCGGTAGGGGCCAGGCGACCGACACTGCGGTAACGTGGAGTGACCACCCGATGACGCATCGCCGCCATACCGACGCAGGGGGTGCGCGGATGCATTGGACGCACAGGGGGCGCGCGTGACGGACGACCGGGGTGGCACGGAGGGCCCGGAGCACACAGAGGCCGCAGAGGGCACGGAGAGGACGGAGAGCACGGAGGACGAGCCGGGCGCGGCCGCGGGCTCGCGCCCGGGCCGGGTCGTCGCGGGCCGGTACCGGCTGCTCGGCCTGCTGGGCCGGGGCGGCATGGGCGTCGTGTGGCGGGCCCGGGACGAGGTCCTGGCGCGCGAGGTGGCCGTCAAGGAGGTACGGGCGCCGGCGGGGCTGGACGGGGCCGAGGTCGGACGGCTGTACCGGCGGCTCGAACGGGAGGCCTGGGCGGCGGCCCGGGTCTCGCACCGCGGGGTCGTCACCATCTACGACGTGGTCACCGAGGAGGGCCGCCCGTGGATCGTCATGGAGCTGGTCCGCGGGCTCTCGCTGGCCGAGGTGCTGGAGGCGGACGGGCCGCTGACCCCGCAGCGCACCGCACACCTCGGGGAGCAGGTCCTGGCCGCGCTGCGGGCCGCGCACGGGGTGGGGGTGCTGCACCGGGACGTCAAGCCCGCCAACGTGCTGCTGGCCAATGACGGCCGGGTGGTGCTGAGCGACTTCGGGATCGCCCGCCTGGAGGGCACCGCGGCGATCACGAGGACGGGCGAGGTGGTGGGCTCGCCCGAGTTCCTCGCCCCCGAGCGGGCGTTGGGGCGCGAGCCGGGCCCCGCCTCGGACCTGTGGTCGCTGGGCGTGCTGCTGTACGCGTCCGTCGAGGGCGTCTCGCCGTTCCGCCGGGACACCCCGCTGTCCACGCTGCAGGCCGCGGTCGACGGGGAGTTGCCGCCGGCGCGCCGGGCCGGGCCGCTGGCGCCCGTACTGGAGGGACTGCTGCGCAAGGACCCGGACGAGCGGCTGCCGGCGGCGGAGGCGGCCCGGATGCTGCGGGTCGTCGGCGCGGGCGGGACCGTACGGGACCCGGGCGGGCCGCGGTCCGGTACGGGGGCGGAGACCGGGGCGGGGGCGACGCCGCCGCTGCCGATGCCCGCGCCGGCCGCCACCGTACCGGCCGTCCCCGCGCCGGACCCCGGCTCCGGGTACGGCCCGGAGTACGCCTCCGGATACGGCCCCGAGCACGGCTCCGGGCGCCCGGGGCGGGCCGGGGCGGTACTGACCGTCGGGATCGCGGTGCTGCTGCTGGCGGTGGTGGCCCTGGGCTGGCTGCTGCTGCGGGACCGTCCGGCCGGGGACGGCTCCGGTTCGGGCGGCGGTCCGGCCGCCACGGGCGGTGGCGCCTCGTCGGGGTCGTCGGGCCCCTCCGGTACGGCGGGCTCCGCGGCCCCGGGTCCGGCCCCGGACCCGGCCTCCGCATCGGCGTCCACGTCCGCCTCCGCATCCGTGTCCGCTTCCGGCTCCGACTCCGGCTCCGGCTCGGCTTCGGTGTCGCCGTCGGCCGCACCTTCGCCGCGGGTCGTGGTCTCCGTCCGTGCCGTGCGCGGGGAGTACCGCGGGACCTGCCCGCCGGCCGCCTCGCGGGCACCGGCCTTCACCGCCACCGTCGAGGTCGAGCCGCGTCCGGCCGTGCTGGAGTACCGGTGGGTGACGCGGAGCGGAACCCCCGCCGGCCCCGGCTGGCAGTCCGTCACGTACGCCGCGGACGGGCCGGCGAGCCGGCAGCTGGAGCACACCGCGCTCGGGTACCGCGCGGACGGGACCCTCGACGACGCGGTCCGCCTGGAGGTGCGGGGGCCGGTGCCGGTGCTCTCGGAGTGGGTGGGGTTCTCGGTGACGTGCGAGGAGGCGGCCCCGACGGGCGGGGCCCCCTCCCCCGGTGCGAGCGGGTCGCCGGGTCCGGCTGCGTCACCGGACCCGGCACCCGCGCCCTGAGGCCTGCCCCCCGGGGGCAGGCGGGTCAGGCCTTGCTGCGGAAGACGGGCAGGTAGCCGCCGGACTGGCCGGCCGCGGTCGGGTGGTACGACTCGACGATGTTGAGCCAGTTGACGCTGTGCAGCCACGGGTCGCCGGAGCAGATCTCGTGGCCGGTGAAGGCACCGGCGACCGAGGCGAAGGTGAAGCCGTGGGCGGTGGCGCGCTTGCTGATCGCGGCGTTCAGGTGGTCCGCCGCGCCGTTGATGGCCGAGCGCTCGCCTTCGGTGAGGCCGGCGACGCAGGTGCCGTTCAGCTTGTAGAAGCGGGGGTAGCCGAGGACGACGACGCGGGCGGAGGGCGCCCGGCCGCGGATGGCGCCGTAGACCTGGTCGAGCTGGCCGGGCAGGGTGGCGTCGACGTACGCCTTGGCCTGGTTGATGCGGTTGACACAGGTGGACTCGGACTGGAGCACACAGGTCGTCATGACGTCGGCGAAGCCGGCGTCATTGCCGCCGATGGTGATGCTGACCAGGTCGGTGCCGGAGTTCAGTGGGCCGAGCTGACCGGAGAGGACGTCGCCCGTGCGGGCGCCGGAGCAGGCGGTGAAGGCGAAGGACTGCGGGGAGTTGGCGGCGGCCCACAGGGCCGGGTAGGCGCGGTTGGTCCGCTTGCATGCGCCGCTGGAGCTGTCGTAGTTGCCGGCGCCGACGCCGGAGGAGTACGAGTCGCCGAGGGCGACGTAGCCGAAGTCGGCGGTGGCGCCGGCTTGGCCGGCGCCGAACAGGACGGCGCCCGCGGCGAGTAACAGGGAGGAGGTCCAGGCGGCGAGGCGTGGCAGGCGTCCCAAGGGCATGGTGCGGCTCCTCAAGGGGTGTGGGGGGGTACTCAGGAGTCGGGGTTACTCCTGAGTCCGTGGTACAAGGAGCCCGGGATGGCTGGAAGTGTCCATGCCAAGAATTTTTGGCGCAGACTTGCGCCCCGAATCTTCACGGCCACGGCGTTTGGAGCAGGCCGGCACACACCCGTTCCGGCGAAACACGGGTGCACAGGGGCAGTTCGTGCCGGATCATGGGCGCCATGTCAGCCAACCCGCATGATGCGCTGCCGATCCGGCTCAACGTCGACGACAGCGATTCGCCCTCGGACGTCGTGGACGCGCTGTTCCTCGGCCGGTTCGCGTCCGGTGAGCAGCCGTACTCGCGCAGCGTCACCATCGAGCGGGTCAAGGCCGAGGCGACCCTGCTACCGGCCGGGGCCACCGTGCTGCGCTCGTCGCGCGACTCCGACCGAAGCGCCGTCCTGGCGGAGGGCGACGGCTGGACGGTGCTCGTGTCCCGCTGGAGCAGGGGCGCGGACGTGACGGTGACGGCGGTCAGCGACGAACTCGCCGCGGGGGTGCTCGGCGAGGCCACCGAGGGGGCGCAGGACGAACCCGAACCGCAGCCGGAGAACGTCACGATGGGGTTCTGGTACGTCTCCCCGCGCCGGGGCCCGTACCGCACGACCCGTCAGATCAGCGCGGGCACCTGGGCGGAGGTGCGGCCGAACTACACCGCACCGGTGGCCTCGGCGATGGACCGGCTGATGAAGGTGACCCCGGACGACATCGCCGGACGGCTCCTGCTGCTGCACGGGCCGCCCGGCACGGGGAAGACCTCGGCGCTGCGGACCCTGGCCCGGTCGTGGCGGGACTGGTGCCAGGTGGACTGCGTCCTGGACCCGGAGCGGCTGTTCAACGACGTCGGCTACCTGATGGACATCGCGATCGGCGAGGACGAGGGCACGGCGAAGGGCCGCTGGCGGCTGCTCCTGCTGGAGGACTGCGACGAGCTGATCCGCGGCGAGGCGCGGCACACCGCCGGCCAGGCCCTGTCGCGGCTGCTGAACCTGACGGACGGCCTGCTCGGCCAGGGCCGCAACGTGCTGGTCGGGGTGACCACGAACGAGGACCTGGAGCGGCTGCACCCGGCGGTGGTCCGGCCCGGACGCTGCCTGGCCCGCATCGAGGTCGGCAAGCTGACGCACCGCGAGGCCGTGGAGTGGCTGGGCACCGACGAGGGCGTATCCCGCGAGGGCGCCACCCTGGCCGAGCTGTTCGCCCTGCGCCGGGGCACGGGCCCGGCGGCCGTCCTGCCGCCGCAGGGCCACGGCGCGGACGCCGGCCTGTACCTCTGATCCCGGCTCCGGGGGGGGCGCCGCTGCCCCGGCCGCTCCCGGCACCTGCTCTCCGGTGCCGGCCTTCGGTGCCGGCTCTCCGGGCGCCGCGCGCGGCGGTGTCTCCCGTACGCCGGGCCCCGGGGCCGCGAGAATGGGCGCGGACCCGTGTCCCGGGGGCGGGCCGGAGTCCGTCGGTGCCCCGGGGCAGCCCGAACGCCCCCGACCCGGAGAGAGCCGACCGTGCCCGACGCGCCGCACGAGAACCCGTACCCCGACACCCACGTCCTCGGCGAGGGCCCCGAACCGCATCCGCAGCTGAAGCCGGTCCTCGCCCTGCTGGGCCGCTGGCACGGCGGCGGCAGCGGCGAGTACCCGACGCTGGAGCAGGACTTCCGGTACCGGCAGGAGATCGCTTTCAGCCACGACGGCCGGCCCTTCCTGCGCTACGAGTCGCGCGCCTGGCTCGTGGACGGGGCGGGCACGGCCCTGCGCCCGGCGGGACGGGAGAGCGGCTGGTGGCGGGTGCTGCCCGACACGTCCCTGGAGGTGGTCCTGGCCCACCCCAGCGGCATCGTGGAGACCTACCTCGGCTCGGTCACCGGCACGGACGCGGGCGGCGAGCTGGTCGTCGAGCTCGCCACGGACGCGGTCGCGTGCACCCCCCGGGCCAAGGAGGTCACCGGCATGCGGCGCCGGTACGTGCTGCGCGACGGCGAGTTGTCGATCGAGCAGGACATGGCGGCCCTGGGCCTCCCGTTGGAGCACCACCTGAGCGCCCGGCTCCGCCCCCGGCTTCCGTAGCCCGCACCGCAGCCACCCGCCGGCCCGTCGGCGCCCGGCCCCGGCTACCCGCCGTACCGGGCGCGCAGGGCGTCCAGGGCGGTCGCCGTCGCCTCGTCGAAGGTCAGGCCCAGCCGCTGCGCCCGTTCGGCGAAGGCCTGTGCCGCTGCGGCCGCCTCCCGGACGGCGGTGTCGCCGGCGGCCGCGACGAACGTGCCGTGCCGGCCCCGCGTCTCGATCACGCCGTCCGCCTCCAGCACCCGGTACGCCTTCGCCACCGTGTTCGCCGCGAGCCCGAGCTCCTCCGCGAAGCCCCGTACGGTCGGCAGCTTGAATCCCACCGGCAGCCGGCCCGTCCTCGCCGCCTCGGCGATCTGCGCGCGCAGCTGCTCGTACGGGGCGGCCGCGCCGGCCGATCCGTCGATCCGGATGTTCAGGTTCGTCGAGGTCACCCGGCTGATTCTTCCCCATCCGGCGGAAAATCCGGAGGCGTTCGCCGGCGTCCCGCACGTACCGTCGCCGCATGACCGTATCGATCCGCGACCTCCGCCGCGGCGACCCCTCGGACGCGGCGGCCGTGGTCCGCGTGCGCCGTGCGGCGCTGCCGTTCATGATCTCCACTGCCGAGGGCGTGGCCTTCGAACTGGACGGCGCCCACCCCGACGAACACCGCCGCATCCTGGTCGCCGAGGACGGCGACGGCCTCGTCGTCGGAACCGCCCAGGTCGGCGTCGCCCACGAGAGCACCGAGCCGGGCCGGGCCTTCGCCAACGTCCACGTGCACCCCGACCACCGCGGCCGCGGCGCGGGCACCGGCCTGCTGCGTGCGGCCGAGGAGCACGTCTCGGCCCACGGCGGGGTGGAGGTGTTCTCGTGGGTGCCCGACGAGGCCCCCTCGCGCGCCTACGCCGAGCGCCGCGGCTACCGCCCGAGCCGTTCCGCGCACTTCCTGCGCCTGGACCTGACCTCCGCCGAACTGCCGCCGTACCCGCAGGAGCTGCCGCCCGGCGTGGAGCTGCGGCCCGGCTCCGCGTTCGCCGGCGACCCGCGCCCGCTGTTCGAGGCGGACGCGGCGGTGACCGCGGACGAGCCGGGTGACGTGCCCGTCGTCCTGGACGACTACGCGGACTGGGTGCGCACCGTCTGGCAGGACCCGCAGCTGGACCACGAGCTGACCTCGGTCGTCCTCGTCGACGGGGTCGTGGCCGCGTTCGCCGCGGCCCGCACCGACGGCGGGACCCGCTACGGCTCGGCGATGACCGGCACCGTCGCCGGCTTCCGCGGCCGCGGCCTGGCCAAGCTCGCCAAGACGGACTCCCTGCACCGGGCGCGGGCGGCCGGCTACCGGGAGGCCTTCACCGGCAACGACACCGGGAACGGGGCGATGCTCGCCGTCAACCGGTGGTTCGGGTACGAGGTGTGCGCGAGCGAGGTCCGCTTCGTACGGCGGCTCGACGGGGAGCGGCAGGTGACGGTGGCCCTGTCCAAGGCCGGCCGGACCAAGATCCGCTATCCGGCGGAGGTGGTGGCCGACACCGGCGACCGGATCACCGTACGGGCGCCGTGGGCGGCGGACGGCGTACGGGACTTCGGGTTCGTGCGCTTCGAGCCGGGCGACGTGTTCACCGAGCACTTCTGGCGGACGCGCTGGTACGCGGTGAAGGAGGTGCGGACCGGCGCGGGGGTGCTCAAGGGCTGGTACTGCGACGTCACCCGCCCGGCCGTGGTGGACGGCGGGGAGATCCGGGTGGTGGACCTCGACCTCGACCTGTGGGTGTCGGCGGACGGCTCGTCGGTGCTGCGGCTGGACGAGGACGAGTTCGCGGCGAGCGGCCTCGCGGACAGCGACCCGCAGGCGGCCGCGGAGGCGTCGAGGGCCCTCGACGCCCTGGAGCACCAGGCCCACGCACCGTCGGGTCTGGGCGCCCTCCTCGCCTGACGGGGCGGCGGCGGAGGGGTTTCCTCAGGGGCCGCTTACCGGTGGCTTAAGGGGAGCCTAAGGATCTCCGGGAGGGGCCTCGGGCAGGTGGAACGGGCCGGTGGGGCGGCTAGCTTGGCCGAGCCGGGGAGGGCCGGCGTGCGGTGCCGGAGCCCACGGGGGGCGGCGCCGCACCGCCCGGTTCCCGGCGCCTCCACCGCCCCGGGGCCCGGCCCCGGGGACTCCGCCGCCCTCCGAGGAGAGCCTCCCATGCCCGCACGCCACCGTCTCCGGACCCTCACCCGTATCGCCGCGGCCGGCGTCGCCCCGCTCGCGGTGGCCGTGTCCGCGGCCGTGCCCGCGGCCGCCCACGGATCCATGACGGACCCGGTCAGCCGGGTCGCGGCCTGCTACGCGGAGGGGCCGGAGTCCCCGAAGTCGGCGGCCTGCAAGGCGGCCGTGGCCGCCAGCGGGACCCAGGCCTTCTACGACTGGAACGCGGTCAACATCGCCGACGCGGCCGGCCGCCACCGGTCGCTGATCCCGAGCGGCCGGCTGTGTTCCGCGGGCAACGACAAGTACCGCGGCCTGGACCTGCCGCGCGCCGACTGGCCGGCGAGCCCGGTGGCGGCCGGCCCGCACACCTTCCGCTACAAGGGGACCGCCCCGCACCGGGGCACCTTCGAGCTGTACGTCACGAAGGACGGCTACGACCCGTCGAAGCCGCTGACCTGGTCGGACCTGGAGCCGGCCCCGTTCGCGAAGGCCACCGACCCGGGCATGCAGGGCGGCGACTACGTCTTCTCCGGCACGGTCCCGAACAAGTCCGGCCGGCACCTGATCTACAGCATCTGGCAGCGCTCGGACAGCCCGGAGGCCTTCTACACCTGCTCGGACGTGGTCTTCGGCAAGGACGACGGCGGCGGCAACAACGGCAAGGGCAGCGGCGGCAGCACCAGCGGCGTCCCGACCGCGAAGCCCAGCGGCAAGCCGAGCACCGAACCGGACACCGGGACCTCCGAGCCCCCCGCCCCCGCCCCCGAGGCCCCGACGGACCGCCAGATCGCCGACGGGCAGGGCAGGTCCTCGGTGGAGCACGACGGCCACGGCGACGACGACCCGAGGACGAACGGCGTCACCGCGCTCGGCGCGGGCGCGACGGACGCGCCCACGGGTGGCGGCACCGACCTGGCGCAGACCGGCGGCAGCAGCGCCACCCCGGCGATCGCGATCGCCGGGGTGGGTGTGCTGGCCGTCGGCTCGGCCGTGTTGTTCGCGGTGGCCCGCCGCCGGGCGACGGCCGGCCGCCACGGCCGCGTCTAGGCGGGCGCCTCAGTCGAAGATCGAGGCGCAGGTGGTCCGTTCGGCATGCGCGGGGTCGAGGGCGTTGAGCGCCTCGTGCCAGGCGATCCGGTCGGTGAGCCCGATGGCGACGTGCTCGGACAGGTCCAGCGGGCACAGGTCCTGCAGGACGACGTTGCGCACGTTGCTCCCGGTGCCCTGCAGGAAGCCGCTGCGGTACGGCGTGACCACCTCGTCGTACTTCGTGGCGATCACCGTGTACTGGACGCCGGGCACGGTGTCCCCGCCCGCGTTCAGCTTCGTGAGGAAGGGGGATCCGGCGATCTGGTCGGCCAGGCCCGGCGTCTTGGAGTTGATCACGTCCTCGGCGCCGGGGAAGTACGGGAGCAGTGCGGTGAGGCCGGACAGGGTCGTGCCGTGGTTGTCGGGCGCCAGTCCGATCAGCGCGTTGACCTTGGCGGCGCCGCCGAGGAACTTGAGGTAGTAGTTCGGCATCATGCCGCCCTGGGAGTGGCCGACGATGTCGACCTCGGCGGTGCCGCTGGCGGCGAGCACCTGGTCGACGAAGACGGCGAGCTGGCCGGCGGACTTGTCGGCGGGGCCCAGCCCGTGGAAGAAGGGGACGCCGGGCAGCTGGCCGTAGTCGAGCGAGTAGACGCAGTACCCGCGGTGGACGAGGTACGGGGCGAACCCGAGCCAGTTGTCCACGGAGTTGCCGAGGGTGCCGTGCACGAGGACCACCGGGCGGGGATGGGCGGCGGACGGCTTGCAGGACCAGTTGTTCCAGCCGCTGCTCGGTGCGGAGGCGGCCTGTGCCGCGCCCGTGGGGGCGGCGAGGGCGGTGGCGGTGAGGACGAGGACGGCCAGCGGGCGGAGCAGGCGTCGCAGCCAGGGCAGCATCGGGTGATCTCCTTGCGGCTCAAGGGGAATGGACGTGGGGGCTCATCCCGTGATCCGGATCACAAGGCGTGCTGCTGACGCCAAATTACGGTCGAGTAGCAAAACTGGGAAGTTACGCGTCAGTAAAAAATGCGCGCCGCGCCCCCGCCTCGGCTATGCCGCCCTGTGGAAGGTGGTGGCCGGGCGGACCGTTCCCGGGCCGAAACGCGCGTTCGCGCGGTCGACGGCCGCCTCCACCGTCAGCCGCGCCTCGCGGACCGGGTCCAACGACAGCTGCCGGGACACCCGCTCGGAATCCGTCAGGTCCTCGGCGCGCAGCACCATGCCGGTCAGCCGGGCCCGTTGCAGTCCGGCCGCGTCCAGCAGGCGGTACGCCGCCGCCCTCAGGTCCTCGTCGTGCGCGGACGGCTCCGGGAGCCGGCGGGCCTTCTCCCAGTGGCCGCCGCCGGCGAACCGGAGGGTCAGCGACACGGACCGGGCCGCCTGGCGGCGGCCGCGCAGCACCGCCCCCAGCCGGACGACCAGGCCGAGGAGCACGGCCCGGGCGTGCGGGCCGTCGAGCTCGTGCCGGGTGAACCCGCTCCGGACGGCGGCCGATGCGGGCAGGTCCTTCGGGGTGACGGGGCGCGGGTCGATCCCGCGGGCGCGCTCCGCGGCCAGCCGGCCGGCCCGCCGGCCCAGGATCCGCTCGACGGTGCCCGGGGAGACGGACGCCACCGCGCCGACGGTGTGCAGCCCGTACCCGCGCAGCGCCTCCGCCTGCCGGGAGCCGATGCCGTGCAGTTCCTCCACCGGCAGCGGTCCCAGGAAGCCGGCCACGTCGCCCTCGGGCACGGCCAGGACGCCGCCGGGCGCGGGCACCCGGGCGGAGGCCGTGGCCGCCACCGCCCAGGTCGCGGCGACCCCGATCCGTACGTCCGTGCCCAGCCGGGCCACGGCGCGCAGCCGCACCAGCTCGGCGATCCGGCGGGCGTCCGCGTCGAAGTAGCGCCGGGCGCCGCGTACGTGGACCAGCGCCGCCCTGGGCGGCAGGGCCTGGACCGTCGGGGAGAACTCCCGCAGCAGCTCCAGGACTTCGCGGTACCCCTCCTCGGACACCGCCGGGGCGCACCGGACGTGCAGGACGCCGTTCTCCGGGGCCGTCATCCCGCGCTCCCCGGGCTGGAGTGCCACAGCTTGCGGCCGGTCGCGGCGCGGTCGCCGGCGGGCTGGAGGTCGGCCCACGGGTTCATCTCGTACCCGGTGGGCAGGTGGATGCGGCGCCCGGAGTCGGCGGACGGCGCGCCGGATCCGGCGGAGCCCGCACCGGATCCGGGCTCGCCCCTCCGCCCGGCTCCGGCCCCGGATCCGTCCGTGCCCGGCGGGGGCTCCGCCAGCCGGGCCGCGACCGCTCCCGGGCCGCCGGAGCGGCGCAGTTCCACCAGCTCGGCCAGGTTCCAGGCGGCCGCGCCGACCACGCTGAGGCTCTGCGGTCCGCGCCGCTGCACGACGCCCCTGACCAGCAGCAGGAACGAGTGGAAGACGGTGTGCGCGCAGGCTTCGTGGCTGTCGTCGAAGAAGGCCAGGTCGACCAGGCCCGTCCCGTCGTCCAGGGTCGTGAAGACGACCCGCTTCCCGGACCGGATCGGCGGGGTCTGGGTGGCCGCCTTGGCCCCCGCGACCAGCACGGTCCGGCCGTGCTCGACCTCGCGCAGCCGGCGCGCCGGGACCACGCCCAGCTCGGCCAGGAAGGCTTGGTGGTCGCCCATCAGGTGCCGCGAGGCGTCCATCCCGAGGACGCCCAGCTCCGCGCTGAGCCGCTCCTCGTCGGTCAGGTCGGGCAGGCCGGCCGGGGCCGTCGACCGCCCGCCGCCCAGCGGGAGCTGGGCGCTGCCGCGGGCCGCTGCCGGCCGCTGGGCACCGTGCAGCTCGGCCAGGTGCAGCAGCAGGTCGCGCCGGTTGACGCCGAAGGCGTCCAACGCCCCGACCTGGGCGAGTCGTTGGGCGACCGGGTGGCCGGGGTGGGCCCGGTCCCAGAAGTCGCGCAGCGATCCGTACGGCTGCCCGTCCTCGATGCGCAGCGCCTCGGCCCCGCTGATGCCGTGGACGTCGGACAGGGCCAGCCGGAGCCCCCACACCGCGGGGTCGCCGGGCACCGGTTCGATGCGGTGGGCCACCGCCGACCGGTTCACGTCCAGCGGCAGCACCGGCACGCCGCGCCGCCGCGCGTCCGCGAGCAGCAGCCGCTTCGGGTACATCCCGGGGTCGTGGGTGAGCAGTCCGGCGTAGAACGCCGCCGGGTGGTGCGCCTTCAGCCAGGCCGACTGGTACGTGGGCACGGCGAAGGCCACCGCGTGCGCCTTGCAGAAGCCGTAGCTGCCGAACGCCTCCACGATCTGCCAGGTCCGGCCGATCACCTCGGCCGAGTAGCCCCGTTCGGCCGCCCGCGCCGCGAACCACGCCTTGATCCGCTGCTGTGACTCGGGGTCGGACAGCCCGCGGCGGACCCGGTCCGCCTCGTCCCGCCCGCAGCCGGTCAGGACGTGCACGATCTCGATGATCTGCTCGTGGAAGACCACCACCCCGTACGTCTCCTCCAGCGCCGGCGCCAGGTCGGGGTGCGGGAAGCGGACGGGGGCCCGCCCGTGCCGGGCCTCGATGAACGGCCGCACCATGTCGGCGGCCACCGGGCCGGGCCGGAACAGCGAGATGTCGACGACCAGGTCGTGGAAGGTCGACGGCTGGAGCCGCCCCACCAGGTCGCGTTGGCCCGGCGACTCTATCTGGAAGCAGCCCAGCGTCTCCGCCGAGCGGATGAGCTCGTACGTCGCCCGGTCGCCCGGCGGCACCTGCGCGGGGTCGTCCAGGTCGAGCTCCTCGCCGGTGGTGCGCCGGATCTCCGCGACGGCGTGCGCCATCGCGGACTGCATCCGCACGCCCAGCACGTCGAGTTTGAGCAGGCCGAGGTCCTCCACGTCGTCCTTGTCGAACTGGGACATGGGGAAGCCCTCGCCGCTGGTGGGCACCACGGGGGTGCGGGCGAGCAGGGAGGCGTCGGAGAGCAGCACCCCGCACGGGTGCATGGCGGTCCCGCGCGGCAGCGCGTCCAGCGCCTCGACGAGCTCCCACAGCCGCCCGTGCTCCTCCTCGCGTACGCCGCGCAGCTCGGGCAGTTCGGCGAGTGCGGCGCGGGCGTCGCGGGCCCGGACGTGCGGGAAGGCCTTGGCGAGCCGGTCGACGACGGCCGGGTCCATGGACAGGGCGGCGCCGACGTCGCGGACGGCGTGCCGGACGCGGTAGGTCTCGGGCATGGAGACGGTGGCGACGCGCTCGGTGCCGAACCGGTCGATGATCCTGCGGTAGACCTCCAGCCGGCGGGCGGACTCCACGTCGATGTCGATGTCGGGCAGGACGTGGCGGCGCTTGGACAGGAAGCGCTCCATCAGCAGGCCCTGGGCGACGGGGTCGGCGTGGGCGATGCCGAGCAGGTGGTTGACGAGGGAGCCGGCGCCGGAGCCGCGGGCGGCCACGCGGATGCCCATCTCCCGTACGTCGTCCACGACCCGGGCGACCGTCAGGAAGTACGAGGCGTAGCCGTGGTAGGCGATGATGTCGAGCTCGTGGTGCATCCGCTCCCAGTAGGCGGGGTCGCCGGCGTAGCCGCGCAGCACCATGCCGGCGGAGGCCCGGGAGGCGAGGACCCGCTGGGCGGTGCGGTGGGCGGCGCCGACGAGGTGGGCCTCGGGGAAGTGCACGGACCCGATGCCGAGGTCGTCCTCGGGGTCCACCGCGCAGGCCTCGGCGGTGCGCCGGGTCTCCGCGAGCAGCCGGCGGGCGTCGGCCGGGCCGAGGCCGGCGGCCCGGGCGATCCGGTCGGCGGTCTCGGCCATGGCGGCCGGGCCCTTGAGCCAGCGCTCCCCGCTGTCGAGGGGACCGCGGGGGTCGACGGGGACCAGGCGGCGGGCCGCGTCGAGGACGTCGGCGACCGGGCCCTGGCCGGGGTCGGCGTAGCGGACGGCGTTGGTCAGTACGGCCGGGACGCCCTGCTCGGCGGCGAAGCCGACGGTGCGGGCGGCCAGCCGCAGCGAGCCGGGGCCGGTCCCGGTGCGGCCGTGGTGGACGGCCTCCAGGCGCAGGGAGTCCCCGAAGACCTCCCGCCAGGGCGCGAGCAGCCGCGCGGCCCGGTCGGGCCGGCCCGCGGCCAGGGCGCGCCCCACCTCGGAGCCGGGGCCGAGCAGGACGTACACGCCCGTGCCGTGCAGGGCGTCCCAGGGCAGTACGGGCGGCCCGCCCGGGATGCCGGGGGCTCCGGGGCCCCCGGGGGCTCCCGCGGCGCCGTCGGCCTGCCCTGCCCGCCCGGCGTGGGCGGCGTGGGCGGCGGTGACCATGCGGCACAGCTCGGCCCAGCCGACGGCGCCGTCGCGGGCGAGGAAGACGGCGCGGGGCGCGGACTCGTCCACGAAGGCCCCGCCCCTGACGGGGGTCCGCCGCCGGTACGACGCCTCCGCGCCGGGGCCGCCCGTCGCGGACGCGGACGCGGGTGCGGATGCGGGTGCGGCCGACACGGCGAGGTCGGTCCCGAACAGCGGCCGGATCCCGGCCTTCGCGCACGCCTTCGCGAACCGCACCGCGCCCGCAAGGGTGTCCCGGTCGGTCAGGGCGAGGGCGTCCATGCCCCGCTCGGCGGCACGCTCCGCCAGCCGTTCCGGGTGCGAGCCTCCGTAGCGCATGGAGAACCCCGAGACGGTGTGCAGATGCGTAAACCCGGGCACCCGCGGCCTCCTGCTTCGTTCGTCGAACACCTCCCCCGTGTCCACCATAAAGCAATTCGAATATTCGTGCGAAACGTTTGTTCGATCATCCACGGGTCATCAGCCGCTAGCCCGTTCGGCCCGCCCCTGCTGCGCCCCGCCCCCGGCCCGACCAGCGTGGGCAACATGACCCAGAGCACCGACGCGGGCTCCTCCGGCGGGTTCGCCGCCGAGTTCAAGGACGCCGTCACCATCCGGGCGGCCCTGCTGGTCCTGGGCGTCCTGGCCCTCCAGCTCGCCTTCATCGCCTCGTACGTCGGGGCCTTCCACCAGCCCCGGCCCCGGGAGATCCCCCTCGCCGTCACCGCGCCCGTCCCGGGCGTCGCCGAACAGTCGGTGCGGCAGCTCCGCACGCTGCCCGGCACCCCGCTCGACCCGCGCGCGGTGCCGGACGAGGCGGCCGCACTCCGGCAGATCGAGCACCGGGACGCGGACGGCGCCCTCGTCATCGACCCGGGCGGTACGACGGACCGGCTGCTGGTCGCGAGCGGCGCCGGAGCCTCGCTCTCCCAGGCCCTGGAGCAGGTGGTCCGGCTCGCCGAGGAGTCCCAGGGGCGCAGCCTCCAGGTGGTGGACGCGGTCCCGGCCGCTGCGGGCGACGCGCGCGGCCTGACCTCCTTCTACCTGGTCGTCGGCTGGTGCGTCGGCGGCTACCTGTGCGCCGCGATCCTGGCGGTCAGCGCCGGCGCCCGGCCCGCCAACACCACCCGCGCGGCCATCCGGCTCGGCGTGCTGCTGCTGTACGCGGTCGTCGCCGGACTGCTCGGCGCGCTGATCGCGGGCCCGGTCCTGGACGCCCTGCCCGGCGGCACCGCGGCCCTGTGGGGGCTGGGCACCCTCGTCGTCCTCGCGGTCGGCGCGCTCACCCTGGCCTGCCAGGGCCTGGCCGGGGTGGTCGGCATCGGCCTGGCGATCCTGCTGGTGGTGGTGCTCGGCAACCCGAGCTCGGGCGGCGCCTACCCCTACCCGCTGCTGCCGCCGTTCTGGAGCACCATCGGCCCGGCCCTGCCGCCGGGGGCCGGTACGTACGCCGCGCGCTCGATCGCGTACTTCCACGGCAACGGGGCGGCCGGGCCGGTGCTGGTGCTGGCCGCCTGGGCGGTGGTCGGCGCGGCCGTCACCCTGGTCTGCGCGGCCGTCCGCAAGGGCCGCCCGGGGGCCGCCGTGGGCAGCGGGCCCCCCGACGGCGCCGGACGGCCCGAGGCCGGGGCGGACGACGACCACGCACCGGCGGCCGGCCGCTGAACCGTCGGGCTGCTGGGCCGCTGGGCCGCCGAGCCGCTACGGGCGGTCGGTGCCCCGCGGCTCGAAGAGCCGGTCGGCGTGGCGCAGGGCGTGCAGTGCGACCGTCTTGCCGAGGACGACGCCCGCCTCGTCGGCCGAGCGGCTGTGGATCCCCGAGAAGACGCGGGCGTCGACGTTGTCGCGGGTCAGCTCCGCCCAGCCGGTGTAGGTCCGGCGCACGCCGGGCGCGGTCGGGCTGGTCAGGGAGAAGGGGGCGGTGCGGGCCCCGACGAGGGCGCCCAGGACGGTCTCGGAGGCCCCCGCGTAGGTGGTGTGGCCGCTGGGGTAGTCGGGGTGGGCCGGCGTCGGGTGCAGCGGGGTCCAGGCCGGGTCGGGGGCGATCGAGCCGGTCCGGACGGCGGTGACGGGGCGCCAGCGGGTGTACGCGTACTTGCTGTCGGAGGTGGCGATCTGCGTGTCGACCAGGGCCGCGTGGTAGAGGGCGACCAGCTCCGCGCGCCCGGCGGCCGAGCGGTGCGAGCGGGTCACGGCCACCCGCAGCGGCTCGGTGTAGAGGGTCAGCGAGGGGCCGTACCAGAACTCGGCGGTCTCGGTCTGGCGCGGGGTGCGCACGGTGCTGTCGGCCTTCCCGTACGCCCGCACCTCGGCGAGGTCGGCCCGGTAGCGGCGGGAGTCGAGCGCGGGCGGCGGGCCGAGCCGGTACTGGGACGGGGAGTCCAGCAGGAAGGGCCTGGCGATGCGGTTTCCGTACTGAATGGCGGGGGCGTAGCCGTCGGGCGTCGGCTGCCACACGCCGGGGGCGGCGGGCGGCACGGTGAAGGGCGCGTTCACGGACTCCGGGTCCAGCCCGTCGCCCTCGCGCTCGGCGAGGGCGGCCCGGGCCTGCCGGGCCCCGGCGGCGACGCCCCGGGCCTCGGCGGGGCCGTCGGGGATCCGGTCGAGGGTGGCGGCGAGGGCGGCGTCCAGCTGGGCCGCGCGGGCGGGGGCGAGGGAGAGCAGGGCGTCGTGGACGGCGGAGGCGACCGCCGCGTCCTCGAAGGCGGCCCGGCCGCGGCCGGCCGGGGCCTCCCGGGCCGCGCGCGCGGCGGCCAGCCAACTGATCGCCCAGGTACGGCTGTTGGTGATCTGGGTCGACGCTCCCGCGGCGGCGACGGTCTGCGCGGTGGTGTCGTACCACTCGCGTACGACGGCCCCGCCGTCCGCGGCCGGGACCGGGGCGGCCTGGGCGGCCGGGACGGCGGCGGTGGCGGCCAGCGCCAGCGCGGCTCCGAGGGACAGCAGGGCAGAGCGGGACGGCTTCACGGACACTCCTGGTCGAGGGCGACGCGGTGCACCGGCAATGCGCCCCGACGCTAACCAGCCGCCACAGACCCGCACAACGGCCCCAAATGCGCCACGACCGTTCCGAAACACCTCCCTGGCGGGGCGGGCGTCGACCACCGCGCCCGGTTCCGCTGCCGTCCGCCCCCCCTGCCGCCGCACACGTGCTTCCATCGGGGGAAGGGCGCAAGTCTCCCGCCCCCCGCGGTTCGTCGCCTACAACCGGCCCGGTTGCGGGAACTCCGACCGCCGGCCGGGGCGCCGCGTGGCGGACGCCGCCGCCGACGCGACCGCCGTCGCGGACGCCCTGGCCCTGGGCCCCTTCGCCGTCGTCGGACGGTCCGGCGGGGACCGCACGCCCTCGCCTGCGCCGCACGGCTGCCCGACCGGGTGGCGGCGGCCGCCGTCCTGGTGGGGCTCGCTGCCAGGGACGCCGCCGGGTTGGACCGGTTCGCCGGCATGACCCCGTACAACGTGGCGCAGTAGTCGCTGACCGTCCATGCCCCGCAGGCCCTGGAGCGTGAGCTCGACCTGCGGGCCGGGGCGATCCGCCGCGACCCCGACCGCCTGCTGGAGGATCTGCGCCCGGACCTCACGGGAGCGGACACGTTCCCGGCAGCACCCCGGTACTCGCCCCCGAAGCGGGTCACTTCGCCGCGCAGTACGCGCTGTCGGAGGCGCTGGCCCGGCTCCGCGGGCCGGAAGTGGCACCGGCGCCGGCCACGCCCCGCTCTCCACGACGCCGAGTCCCCGCCCGACGGTTCGGGCGGGAGCTCGTGATCGCGCCCGGTGAGGGCGGGGCGCCGTCAGGGCCGCGGCAGGCGTCAGTAGACGCTGACCCCGTAGGCGTTCAGGGCCTCGACGACCGGCTGGAAGAAGGTCGTTCCGCCCGTGGTGCAGTTGCCGCTGCCACCGGAGGTGAGGCCGATCGCGCGGGTGCCGGAGTAGAGCGGGCCGCCGCTGTCGCCCGGTTCGGCACAGACGTTGGTCCGGATCAGACCGTAGACGATGTCGCCGCCGCCGTAGTTCACGGTGGCGTTGAGGCCGGTCACGGACCCGCTGTGGGTACCGGTGGTGGAGCCGCGCCGGGTCACGGACATGCCCGTGGTGGCGTTGGCGGCGCTGGTGATGTCCTGGCTGCCGACCGTGCCTGGGTGGGCGAGGGAGGCGTTGTCGTGGCGGACCAGGCCGTAGTCGTTGCTCGGGAAGCTGGAGCCCACGGTCGGGCCGATCGCCGTGGTGCGCGCGGAGTTCGTCCACCAGGTGCCCGCACCGTCGGTGCAGTGGCCGGCGGTCAGCATGTAGTAGGTGCTGCCGCTGCGCACGTTGAAGCCGAGCGAGCAGCGCCAGCTCGACGCGTACACCGCGTCACCGCCGGAGACCAGCTTGCGCAGGGTGCCCGGGATGCGCTCGACGCGCAGGGCGGCGGCGTCGGCTCCGGCCTCCGCGCGGATCCTGGCGAGGTCGGTAGCGGTGACGGTGGAGTCGGCGGCGACCACCAGGGTCCCGTTGGCGGGGTCGGTGTACCAGGCGGTGCCTGCGACGTCGGCGCGTTCGACGGCGGCGCCCGCCGAGGCGAGCCGGGCCGCGCTGAAACCGCTGTCGGCGTTCGCGGCGGTGGGGGCGGCGAGCCCGGCGACGGCGGCCAGGCCGGCGGCCACCGCGAGCAGCCGGGTACGGGTGATGCTCTTGATCCTCACTTGTCGTCCTCCCGGGAGGGGTCGGGGGCCCGGCGGGCGTGGGGCGGCCGGAGCCCGTGAGGCGCAGCCGGGGGTACGGCGGGCGCACTGTTTTTCGTCGTGCCCCTGACAACCTCCCGGACAGTCGCTGTCGGGAGTGTCGTGGCGCCGGTCACGGGCGGCAAGGGCATCTTTCGGCCTCCGTCCCCCCGCCGCCGGGCCGTCGCGGGAGCGTCTGCGACATCGTTCATGCCGCTCAGCCCTTCCACACCGGCCCGCGAGGGAACCGCGCCGTACGCCGTCCGGGTCTGCGCCCGGCCCGCAGAGGCGGCCTGACGGGGGATCGGCGGGCCGTCGCCGCGCCGTCACGCGGCCCGCTCCCGCCTCCCCCGTCCTGCCGGCGCCTTCCGGCCCGCGGCCCTTCCCGGCCCTCCCGGCCTTCCCGGCCTTCCCGGTTCAGCTGCAGCCGCAGTCGCAGTCGCAGTCGCAGCAGCCCCCGTCGCAGCAGTTGCAGCAGTCACAGTTGCAGTTGCCGCAGTCGCAGTCGTCGCACCAGGCGTCCCGCTTCTTCCGGGACCACGGGCCCTCGTGCTCCGTGCAGCACAACTGGCAGGTGCAGAACAGCCCCACGGCCACCGCACAACCGGCGAGCAGCCCGCGCCGCGGCTTCTGCGGGGGCATCCCGGGACCACCCGGGCCGCCCGGGCCGCCCGGGCCGCCCGGGCCGCCACCGTACGGACCGCCACCGTGCGGACCGCCACCGTGCGGACCGCCTCCGTAGGGACCGCCGCCGTGGGGACCGCCGTACTGGCCGCCGCCGTACTGGCCACCCCCGGGCGGGTTCCCGCCGTAGGGGTTGCCGCCGTACGGGCCTCCCCCGTACGGGTTCCCGCCGCCCTGGCCGTAGCCCTGCGGCGGCGCTCCGAAACCACCGCCCTGCCCGACCGCGTTCATGGCCGTGTGACCGCAGGAACGGCTGCCGAAGGCGCGGTCCACGGAGGTCCGCAGCTCGTGCACCAGCAGCCGGTGCGCCAGGCCCCCGTCCACGAACTCGACCTCCTTCAGGGCGAGCCGGATGCCGTGGAGGGCGTCGTCGCACAGCCGCCGGGCCTCGGCGAGCGGGGTCCCGGTGGCGGTCAGCGGGTTCCAGGCGCCGTTCTCCGCGTCCGCGGACCGGTCCTCGACGGCGTCCAGCAGGTGCGCGAGCCGGCCGAAGTACCGGCCGGCCTCCGCGAGCGGGGCGGCGTTGCCCGGCCGTCCGGCCAGCTGCGCGGTGTGCGCGAAGGCGGCGGCGGTCGCGGTCTCCGTCGGCTCGGTCACCACGAGCACCGGCGTGCCCGGGCCGGCCAGCGCCTCGATGTCCGTCTGCCGGTCGACGGCGTCGAGGAGCACGGCGGTGTCGAAGCCGAGTGCGGCTCCGGTGCGGGCGCCCGCGCGGTCCCAGCCGCGGGCCACCCGGCGCGCGGCGGCGGCGATCGGGGCGCGGGCCAACAGCCCGTCCCGGTCGGCCACGTGGTCCCGCACCTTCGCCGAGGCGAGCACGAGCGAGACGGCGGCGGCGAGCCGCGCCCCCTCGCCGTTGGCCACCGCGGCCGTGCGCATGCCGCGCAACGGGCAGGGGCCGGCGGTACGCCGGGCACCGGGCGCGGGCCCCGACTGAGCCTCCGTCAAAACGGATATGAGAAGCCCGTCATAGTTGGTCACGATCCGGGCGAACTGTCCGTGATCTCCGCGAAGTGCCAGGCAGAGCCCGCAGAGATGGGCCATCCACTCCGTCTTGAAACGCTCCCCGAGCCGGTGCGTGCAGGGTCTGACGATGCCGAACAAACCAGGTCCCCCGAGTGTCAATCGCTTGCGAGACGGGCATCGTACCGAGCCGGTTCGGTCACCCGTACGTCCCTGCCGCCCACCCGGACGGCGGCAGTCATCGTATTTTCACTCAGTCAGCAGTGGAGCTCATCAGGATCCTGACGGTGCAACGGATGTTCTGCACCAGTACCGTCACGAAAACCGTGCGCGGCGGCTATCCACTTGGCGCGTTGTCAGCATCATGGACGACCATAGGGACAGCGGAGAGAAACAGACCGACCGCGGTGAGAGAGGAGGCGTCCATGGGTTCGGTACGCAAGGCGAGCGCTTGGCTGGGTCTCGTGGAGGACAGCGACGACGAGCGTTACTACGACGACGACTACGCGGAGGCCCCGCACGGTTCCGTCGCGGGGCCGGGCGACCAGTGGGTCACCGACCCCCGGGTCAGGGTCGCGTCGGAGTCGGCCGTCGAGCACGGCCGCCGGATCGCCACCGTCACGCCGGACGGGTTCCGTGACGCGCGCGCCATCGGCGAGCTCTTCCGCGAGGGCGTCCCGGTGATCGTGAACCTCTCGCAGATGGACCCGTCCGACGCCAAGCGCGTGGTCGACTTCGCGGCCGGCCTGACCTTCGGCCTGCGCGGCTCGATCGAGCGGGTGGCGACCAGGGTCTTCCTGCTGACCCCGGCCGACACCCAGATCGTGAGCGGCGAGTCCGGCGGCCGCTCGCGCGACTTCTTCAACCAGAGCTGAGGCAGGGCCTCACCGGAAGGCGTCGAGCCCGGTGAGCGCCTTGCCCAGCACCAGCTGGTGCATCTCCACGGTGCCCTCGTAGGTGAGCACCGACTCCAGGTTGGTGGCGTGCCGCATGACGGGGTACTCGAGCGAGATCCCGTTGGCACCGAGGATCGTCCGCGCGGTACGGCAGATGTCGATGGCCTCGCGGACGTTGTTGAGCTTGCCGAAGCTGATCTGCTCCGGCCGCAGGGTGCCCGCGTCCATGCGGCGGCCGAGGTGGTGGGCGAGCAGGATGCCCTTGTGGAGCTCCAGCGCCATGTCGGCGAGCTTCGCCTGGGTGAGCTGGAAGCCGCCGATCGGCCGGCCGAACTGCTCCCGCGTCCGCGCGTAGTCGAGCGCGGCCTCGAAACTGGCCCGCGCCGCGCCCATGGATCCCCAGACGATCCCGTACCGCGCGTGGCTGAGACAGCCCAGCGGTCCCTTGAGCCCCGTGACCCCCGGCAGCACCGCGTCGGCGGGCAGTCGTACGTCGTCCATGACCAGCTCGCTGGTGACCGAGGCGCGCAGCGACCACTTGTGCTTGATCTCGGGCGCCGAGAAGCCGGCGGAGTCGGTGGGTACGGCGAAGCCGCGGATCCCCTCGTCGGTCTGCGCCCAGACCACGGCCACCGCCGCCACGGACCCGTTGGTGATCCACATCTTGCGGCCGTTCAGGATCCAGTCGGAGCCGTCGCGCTTGGCGTACGTGCGCATGGCCGCGGGGTCGGAGCCGATGTCGGGCTCGGTCAGGCCGAAGCAGCCGATGAGTTCGCCGGCCGCCATGCCGGGGAGCCAGCGCTGCTTCTGCTCCTCCGAGCCGTACTTCCAGATCGCGTACATGGCGAGGGAGCCCTGGACGGAGACCAGCGAGCGGATCCCGGAGTCGGCGGCCTCCAGCTCCAGGCAGGCCAGCCCGTACTGCACGGCGGTGGCGCCCGCGCAGCCGTACCCCTGGAGCGACATGCCGAGGGCACCGATGGCGCCGAGCTCGCGGGCCAGCTCGCGGATCACCGGCAGCTCGCCGGTCTCGTACCACTCGGCGACGTACGGGAGGACCCGGTCGGCGGCCCAGCCGCGGACGGTGTCGCGGACGGCGAGGTCCTCGGGGGTGAGGAGCTCGTCGAGCCCGAGCGGATCGGTGGGGACGAAGGACACGGGGCCTCCCGGCGGGCCGAAGGGTGAACCTAGCGGTGCAAGTTTGACCTTGCCGCCGCCCCCGGTCCACCCCCGGCCGGGCCGGCGAGGGCGTCACGGCCGGACCGCGCCGGGCCGGGGATCCGCGGGCGCCCGGCGTCGGGGTCCGCGTCCGGGGCGCCGTCGGCCCCGGCGGGGACGACGTCAGCGGTGGCTCCGGTTCCGGCGGTGGCGTCGGAGCCGGTCTCCTCGCTGGCGTCGGTGCACTCCATGACCCGCGGCAGCTTCAGCGCCATCACGGCCCCGGCGAGCAGCAGGACGGCGCTGACCACCAGCGTGATGTGCAGGCCCTGCACGAACGAGTGACGGGCCGCGCCGAACAGCGACTCACCCGCGGCGCCGCCCAGCTTCCCGGCGATCTGGTAGGCCTCGCCCAGCGAGTTCGCGGCGCCCTTGGCGTCCTCGGGCGATACGCCGGGGACGTCCAGCAGCCCCGGCGCGTAGGCGGCGTTCATCACGCTGCCGAGCAGGGCGATGCCCATGCCGGCGCCCAGCTGGTACGAGGTCTCGCCTATGGAGGCCGCCCCGCCGGCCGTCTCCGCGGGAGCCTCGCTCAGCATCGACTCGTACGCGGCGAAGAGGGTGGTCTGGAGCCCGAAGCCGAGCAGGACGAACCCGACGGTGAGCAGGACGGGCCGGTCGTGCTCGCCCATGAGCGTCAGCAGCAGCACGGCGAAGGCGGTCAGCACGAAGCCCAGCGACACCATGGTGCGCGGCCCGACCCGGGCCAGCGTGTACGAGCCGGTGGCCCCGGCGGCCATGGCCGCGAAGGTCAGCGGCAGCAGCCGCAGACCGGTTTCGAGGGGGCTGAGCTCCAGCACGAGCTGGAGGTACTGGACGGCGAGGAGTTCGAGGCCGACCAGGGCCAGCATGGCGAGCACGATGCACCCGACGGAGGTGGAGAAGGCTGCCCGGGCGAACATCCGCATGTCGATGAGCGGGTGCTCGCGGCGCTTCTGCCGGCGCGTGAACAGCACCAGCAGGACCACGCCGAGCAGCAGCGGCAGCAGCGACTCGGCGTCGAGGAGCCGGCGCTCGGCGCCGAGCCGCTTGACCCCGAGGACCACGCCGAGCACACCGCCGGCGGCCATCAGCGCGCCGAGCACGTCCCACGGCCCGTCGGCGGCGCCCCTGGACTCGGGCAGCAGCCAGCGTCCGAGCGGCAGGATCAGCGCCATCAGCGGAATGTTGATCAGGAAGACCGAGCCCCACCAGAAGTGCTCGATGAGGAAGCCGCCGAGGACCGGGCCGCTGGCCGCGCCGATGGCGGCGACGGCGGTCCAGATGCCGATGGCCAGGGCCCGCTCGCGCCGGTCGGGGAAGACCTGGCGCAGGATCGACAGGGTCGCCGGCATGATCATCGCGCCGCCGACGCCGAGCAGGGCGCGGGCGACGATGAGGATCTGGGCGTGGTCGGCGAGGGCCGCAAGGGCGGAGGCCGCACCGAAGAGGGTGTAGCCGAGCAGCAGTATCCGGCGGCGTCCGATCCGGTCGCCGAGGGTTCCGAAGAGGATCAGCAGGGCGGCGCACACCAGCGGGTAGGCGTCGACGATCCACAGCAGCTCGACGGAGCTGGGGCGCAGGTCCTCGGTGACGGAGGGGACGGCGACGTGCAGGATCGTCGCGTCGAGCGCGACGAGGACCAGGCTGACGCACAGCACCGCGAGGACGACCCAGCGGTTGGCCCCGCCGGAGGCCGCGCGCAGCAGCGTCCCGAGGGACGGGCGGCCGGCGGGCGCCGTGGGGGTGGGTCTGCTGTCGGCGGTCCTGCGGTCGGCCGCGTTGGTCCCCGACATGCATGTACCTCCCAGATGAATCGCTCGCACTCGGCGGACCAGCGTCTCGGCGGAGCCGCCAGGGTGGGGCACGGGGGCGGCGTCCTACGGGGTCCGGCATCGACATGCGAGTGAACGGTCAGCGTACGCGAGTCCGCCTGTCCGGCACGTGGCCAAGCTCTCATCGCGACGGCGGCCGCACTGTGGCGTACGCCACTCGCCCCCACCCGCTCCCCTCCCCCGCCCTTCCTCCGCGTACACGCCGGGTCACGGCGCGTGGTTCGGCCCGGTCGGCGGCTGCGGCCGCCACGGATAATCATGCCTGTGAAAGATCATGGTTTTCGCCGGGTTGCGCCCGCCCTGGCCGTTTTCGCAGCGATCCGGCTGCTCGGGCTGGGCGCACTCGCGGCGTGGGGCGCGGCGGCCGGCAGCAGCCCGCACCAGTTGCTGTCGGCGCGCTGGGACTCCCTCTGGTACGCGCGGATCGCCGCCGAGGGGTACGGCCACGAGGTGGTCCTGCCGGGCGGGGTCGTCCACTCCGACCTGGCCTTCTTCCCGCTGCTGCCCTGGCTGGAGCGGCTGGTCGCCGCGCCGACGGGGCTGGGGTACGGCTCGGCGGGCCTGGTGGTCTCGGCGGTGGCGGGACTCGCTGCGGCCTGGGGGATCTTCGCGGTCACCGACCTGGTGTGCGGCCGGCGGGACCTCGGTGTCGACGGCCGCCGGGCGGGGGTGTTCGCGGTCGGCGTCTGGGCCGCACTGCCCGTCGGCGTCGTGCAGTCCATGGCGTACAGCGAGTCGCTGTTCACGGCACTGGCCGCCTGGGCGCTGTACGCGGCCCTGCGCGGCCGGTGGGTCGCGGCGGGACTGCTCGCGGCCGGGGCCGGGCTGACCCGGCCGGTCGGCGCCGCGGTGGTCGCGGCGGTGTGGGTGGCGCTCGCCCTGGCCTGGCGGCGCGGCGAACGCTCCTGGCGGATGGCGGCGGGGGCGGTCCTGGCCCCGGCGGGGGCGGCGGCGTACGCGCTGTGGGTGGGCGCGTACACCGGGGGCGGCCTGCTCGGCTACCTCGACGTGCAGGCCGGCTGGGGCAACGGCTTCGACGGCGGGCTCGCCTTCGCCCGGTTCGTCGGGGCCAAGCTGACCTCGGGCGCGGCCCCGGCGGGGATCGGGCTGATCGCCGGCGTGGTGCTGGTGCTGTGGCTGTACGCGCTGTGCGTGCGGCAGGGGCAGCCGGCCGTGCTGCTGGTGTACTGCGGGATCGTCGTCGCGCTGGCGCTGGGCGCGTCGGCGTACTTCGGGTCCAAGCCGCGGCTGCTGCTGCCGGCCTTCCCGCTGCTGCTGCCGGCGGCGGTGGCACTGGCCCGCGCGCGGACGGGGCGGGCGGCCGCGCTGCTGGGGTGCGTGGCGCTGGCGTCGGCGGCGTACGGGGCGTTCTGGCTGAACGGGTCGGGGCCGCCGTAGGCGAAGGCGCGGGGCGGGAGGGGCGACACGGCGGGCCGGACCCGGAGCGCACGCCTCCACGCCGCCCCCGCGCCCCAACCCAACCCGCCCCGCACCACCCCGCCCCGCCCCGCCCACGCAACGGAATGGATCATTCCGATCCATCTTTCGGCAAAGGAATTGGGCGCCGCCGATAAAGCCCGGGCAAGGGTGCGAAACAATGACCGGGGCCAATGGATCGGACACTCCAACTAATGCCTTAATCCCAGGAATTAAGTGCCGCGTGAGACCAACTCCACATCACATGGTCATCACAAACCCGGTGATTCGCCCGGGCTGACCAGCGGCGCGCGGTAACGTCGATTGACGTGCGTACCGACCAAATCCTGTCCCGGCTGGAGCGGGTGTTCGCCCGACTGGACCGGGAACCCGAGCGACCGGCTCATCTGCAAACACCGCAGATGAGCCGGCACCGCGTCGTGCTCTTCGGAGCGACCCTCGCCTTCTACCTCGCGATCGTGGTGGCCGTACTGACCACGTCCTGGCTCGTCCGCCTGGACTGGCAGGTCATGTTCTTCCGGCCGTACGACCAGTGGCCGCAGTTGCACGCCTTCCTCGACTACCTCGTCGTGCTGGGGCAGCGCGGGCCCACCGCGGTCATGGTCGCCGCATGGCTCGGCTGGCGCTCCTGGCGGCAGCACACCCTCCGCCCGCTGATCACCCTCGGCGTGGCGCTGCTCCTGCTCAACATCACCGTGGGCGCCGTCAAGCTCGGCCTCGGCCGCCTCGGCCCGCACTACGCCACCACGATCGGCTCCGCCGAGCTGTTCGCCGGCGGCGACATATTTCCTTCCGGCCACACCGCGAACGCCGTCGTGACCTGGGGCATCCTGGCCTACCTGGCCTCGACCACGGTCACCCGGCGGGTGCTGTCCGTGGTCTCCGCGGTCGTCTCGCTGAGCGTCGGCGCCACCACCGTCTACCTCGGCACCCACTGGGTCAGCGACGTCCTGCTCGGCTGGTCCGCCGGCCTGCTGATCATGCTCGCGCTGCCCTGGTTCGAGCCGCTGATCGCCGGTGTCGAGGCCTGGGTGTTCGAGCGGCGGGAGCGGATGCGGCGCCGCGTCGAGGCCGGAACGGTGCCCGCCCCGGTCGCCGGCGCACTCGTCCCGCTGCTCTCCGCGGGCGGCAAGTGGCAGCCTCCGCACATCGCCGGAACGGGCGGCTCCGGGGCAGCGGCGGGAGCCCCGGCCGCAGCCCGGGCCGTAGGCGCGGCAGCCGGCGCGGCGGTGCCGGGTCAGGCCGCCGGCCAGGCGTCCGCGCAGGCCGGAGCCGCGGCCGCGCACGCAGCGGTGCCCCGGCCCGCGCACCACGCCGGCCGGGCGCACCTGGTCCGCTCCGAGCGGGTACCGGGCACCCCGGGCGGCGCCCGGCGCCCGGGGCACGCCGAACGGACCCCCGCCGGACGCGCCGCCCGGCCGGCCACCAACGGCTGAGGCCGGCCCCGGGGGACGGAGGCACCGGGGCGGTACGCACACCACCCTCCCCCGCCCCCTCCACCCCCGCACCGCACGCGCCGGAGGGGGCGGGCCGGGCCTCCCGCCCGACCCGCCCCCTCCGTCCGAACCTCCCGAACGTCAGCAACGCGCCCGGAGGTTCGTCCGTACCGGGTCACGCTTCTGTCACGGAATGTCGACAGTTCCCCGGGCCCGCGGAGTTCTCCGGAAGTGGCGCCCGAGCCGCGTACAACTCCCCACGCCGCATTCTTTATCCGGCCCTTGGCGGAACCGGCGCCGCACGGCCCGGGAAGCGCCGCGGGACCTATGTCGGACCGGGCCCGGACAGCTGCCCGACCCCATTCGCATTCCGTTCGAGAACGCCTGAATTCCGCGGCCCGAATGCCCCGGAGCGACCGGCGGACACACCGCCCGGGCTCCCCGGAATCCCTACTCCCCCTCGACGGCCGCGGTCCCGCCCGCCCGGTCCAGGGCCCGCCCGAGGAGGTCCCGCGCCGCCCGGATCCGGTCGGTCAGCTCCGGCGGCTCGACCACCTCGAACTCGCAGCCGAGCAGCATCACGTGGATGACGAGCACGTCGAGGCTGGCGGCCCCGGTGCGCAGCAGGCAGCTCTTGTCGTCGACCGGTTCCAGGGCCCCGTCGCTCGGCCCGATCAGCCGCGCCGCCTCCTCGGCCGGCAGGCCCAGCCGCAGCACCGCACGGGCTGCGTACGCGCCCTGGGCCACGCCCCGGGACACGTACGCGGCGAGGTCCGGCTCGGGGGCCGGGCGCGGGACGAACCGCGGCCCGTGCGGAGGTCTGGGCTCGATCCGGTCGGCGCGGAAGGTCCGCCAGTCCTGCCGCTCCACGTCCCAGGCGACCAGGTACCAGCGCCGCTCGGTGCACACCAGCCGGTGCGGCTCCACCACCCGCCGCGAGGCGCTGCCCCCGTGGTCCCGGTAGGCGAAGCGCAGCCGCTCGTGGTCCCGGCATGCCGCGGCGAGCTCGGCCAGCACGGAGGGATCGACGGCGCTCCGCTCCGGCGCGCGCAGCATCGGCACGGTGAACTCGTCGATCGCCGACACCCGCCGCCGCAGCCGCCCCGGCAGGACCTGCTCCAGCTTGGCCAGCGCCCGTACGGAGGCCTCGCCGATCCCCTCGACCCCGTTCCCGGCGGCGGTGCGCAGGCCCACCGCGACGGCCACCGCCTCGTCGTCGTCGAGCAGCAGCGGCGGCAGCTCGGCCCCGGCGCCCAACTGGTAGCCGCCGCCGGTGCCGGGGGTGGCGTTCACGGGATAGCCGAGCTCCCGCAGCCGCTCCACGTCGCGGCGCACCGTCCTCGGGGTCACGCCGAGTCGCTCCGCGAGGTCGGCGCCGGTCCATTCGCGGTGGGCCTGCAACAGGGACAGCAGGCGCAGCAGTCGTGCGGAGGTCTCCAGCATGCCGAGCAGTGTGCCAGCGCCGGCGGTCCCGCCCGGCGACGGCCCGCTCCCCGCCCCGTGCCGCCGCACCCCGCAGCCGGCCGACGGGCCACCGCCGGCCGCAGGAGCGGCCCTCGACCGCCCGGCCCGGGGAGGGCGCGCGGGGGGCGCCCCCGCGCGACGTACGGCGCCCCGCGCGGCGTACCCCGTCCGCCACACGGACGAGTGAGCCCGGGCCCCCGCACCCGAGCCTTCGCCGCGGCCCGACGGTGCGGACGGACGGGATCCGACCCTCCGACCCCGTCCGGCCTCGCCGGACCGCCCCGGTCGAGCGGTCGAGCGGTCGAGCGGTCGAGCGGTCGAGCGGTCGAGCGGTCGGGACGGGCCGCGGAGAGGCACTCGCCCCTCCCCGCGCGAAGTACAGCCGGGGACAGGGGTGTTCAACGGCCGGGGCGCGGAACGGCCCACCCCGGCCGGGCCCGGTACCGCGGCTCGGGCTCGGCCGAGGACACGGACCCCGCGCCCGCCGGGGCCGACCTCGACGGCGGTACGGGCGCGGGCGGGACCGTCTGGGCCGGCCTCGGCAGGCCCGGCGCTCGTGGCGCGGGCGGCGCGGGTGCGGTCGTGGGGGCCGGTGCAGGCGGCTTGTCGGGCCCCGGCGGTCGGGCGGGCAGGGGTACCGGCGGCGACTTCGGCGGGGGTCCGAGCGGCGGGAGGGTCAGCAGGGTGCCGGGGATGATCGCCCGGGGCTGCGGGCCGATCAGGGCGCGGTTGGCCTCGTACAGCGCCTGCCAGCCGCCCTGTACCCGGCGCCGGCGGGCGATGCCTTCGAGCGTGTCCCCGGCCCGCACCACGTGCACCCGCCCCGCCAGCCCGTACCGCTTCGCGCACACCGGCCAGGCCTCCCACCCCTGCCAGGCCAGGACCTCCTCCGCCACCAGGATCTGCTGCTCCCGGCCGGCCAGGTCGGCCCGCGCCGCGAACGCCAGCCCCCCGAACTCCTCCCAGGTCCGCTGCCCGAACTGCAGCCCGCCGTAGAAGCCGTTGCCGGTGTTGACCGCCCAGCGCCCGCTGCTCTCGCAGTCGGCCACGCAGTCCCAGGGCCACTCCGCACCCGGCCCGCAGTCCCCGGGTCCGCTGCCGATGGTCCCGGGCGAGCCGGGGTGCGCCGCCCCCACGGGTCCGGGCGCCGGCGGCGGAGGGGCCGCGCCGGCTCCCGACGGGAGTACGAGAACGAGAGCCAGCGCGGCGACGGCGGCAGCCGCCGGAGCGGCCCGCCGGATCCGGGGGTCGGGCATCGGGTCACGCTACGCAGCCCGCGGCCCCGCACCCCGCCGCGCCACGCGGGACGGCCCGCGCCCCGCCCGAACCCCACCCGGTCGGCGGATCCCGCGGCCGCCCCCGCGGCGGGGACCACCGGCAGGCCGGCAACACACCAGCAGCACGGCGACGGCCCCCCGGCAGGCCCACGACAGGCCCGCCACGGCAGTCCCCGGCAGACCTCCGGCAGACCTCCGGCAGCGCCCGCCGCAGCCCCCGCGCAGCCCCGTCCAAACGCGCAGCTCCGGGCAGCAACTGCGCACAAACCGGCAACAGTTGGCCCGAAAACAACGCCACGGTCCGACCGTTCACCCCTCCGGGGGTCGGGTTCGATTCCGTTCCCTCCGACGGCGTGACCCCGGCCGCCGCTCCCCCGTTGATCCGGCAGGCCGGGAACCGCTCGGCCCGCCCCTGCTTGCCTAGTCCGAGGAGCCACCCCGTGCCCCGCATGCTCGACGTCAGTGATGAGGTACGTGCCGAGATCGGTGACGAAGAAGCCGAGAGGCTGCTCACCGGCGACGACGCACCGCGCAGTTACGACTGCACCTCCTGCCGCACCCCCGGGGACCCGGAGACCGACCGCACCAGCACCGTGCTGTTCGTCGGCGAGGAGACCGCCGTCCTCGCCTTCGCCCACGCCGGCTGCATCCCCTCCCAGGTCGTGAACGTCTCCGAGGAGCAGTTGCAGGGCGCCGTCCGCAGCATCACCGGCGACAGCCCCGCCCCGGAGTCCGCCGCCCCCGGCGCGCCCGGCTCCGTGCCGCGGAGCGTGCCCGGCGGCCAGGCCGTCCTCGGCATCACCAGCGGCCTGGTCCTGATCGGCGGCGAGCTGCACCCCGCGCTCGTCGTCGAGCCGACCGCGCCGATCGCCCGCCCGGGCAGCGACGGGCCCGGCGACGACTTCCTGCCGCTCCTCATCGAGCAGGGCTTCATCCCCGTCACCGACACCGCCGGGGTCCCCTCCCCGCTCGCCGGGTGGTCGGTGCTGCTCGCCGCAGGCCAGCTGCACGCCGTGCTCCAGCCGGACCCCAAGGGCGGCAAGTCGGTCGCCTGGTGGCAGGCGCACCAGGCCCTGTCGGTCACCGACGGCTGGCGGGCCGCCGTCAACAAGACCCAGCGCGTCCTCGTCTACGCCGCCCCCGTCGGCTCCATCGGCCAGCAGCCCCGCGAGGACCTGCTGCGCGACGCCCTCGACCGGGCCGCGGCGGCCGGCCAGCTCGTCGCCGCCTCGATGCCCCTGGCAGGCACCCCGGGCGCCTGACGCCGAGGGACCCGGAAGCGGACGGCCCGTCCCTCACGAGGGGGGCGGGTCGGCGTGCGCCGGGGGTGTGCGGTCCGCCCCGCGCACCCCCGGCGATCTGCGTTTTCTGCCCTCCGGGCCGCATCCGCAGGGGCCCGGGGTCGTTTGCTGATACGTGCATTCATACGACCCCTCCCGAGCCCCTGCCCATCCGAGCACCGTCTCCCCGATGCGCCCCGTACGGGACCGGGACGGCGCACCCGCCGCCGCCTCGCACACCCCCATCTACGACACGCTGTACTCGGAGTACCTGCGCGCCTTCCGGGCCCTGCCCGGCGACCGGACCGGCGAGGAGGACCTCGCCTTCACCTCGTTCACGTACGCCGGCACCTACACCGGCTCCGTGACCCCCTCCGGCACGTACGGCAGCGGCTGGAGCGGCTCCTCCGGCTGGCACCCCGAGTGGCAGTCCGCGTACCCGTCGGTGCCGCAGCCCTCGTACGCGTACGCCGCCACCGGCACCGCGACCGGCACGTACGCGTACGCGTACGGCAACGGGCGGCAGCACCAGTCCGGGATGCACCACATCCCGGCGGCCCTGCCGCCCGCTCCTCGCCGGGGCTACTGACCCCGCAGGCCCGGGGAGACCCGGAGACCCGCTACTTCTTCTTGTGCTGGGCGCCGCGCTTCTCGCGCACCCGCACGGAGATGTGGATCGGGGTGCCCTCGAAACCGAACTCCTCGCGCAGACGGCGCTCGATGAAGCGCCGGTAGCCGTGCTCCAGGAAGCCGGAGGCGAAGAGGACGAACCGCGGCGGCTTGCTGCCCGCCTGGGTGCCGAACAGGATGCGGGGCTGCTTGCCGCCGCGGATCGGGTGCGGGTGCGCCGCGACGATCTCGCCGAGGAAGGCGTTCAGCCGGCCGGTCGGGACGCGCGTCTCCCAGCCCGCGAGGGCGGCCTCGATCGCCGGGACCAGCTTCTCCATGTGGCGGCCGGTCATCGCGGAGACGTTGACCCGGGGCGCCCAGGAGACCTGCTGCATCTCGGTCTCGATCTCGCGCTCGAGGTAGTAGCGGCGCTCCTCGTCGAGCTGGTCCCACTTGTTGTACGCGATCACGACGGCGCGCCCGGCCTCGACGGCCATGGTGATGATGCGCTGGTCCTGGACGCTGATGTTCTCGCTGGCGTCGATCAGGATGACCGCGACCTCCGCCTTCTCGACGGCGGCGGCCGTGCGCAGCGAGGCGTAGTAGTCGGCGCCCTGCTGGAGGTGGACGCGCTTGCGGATACCGGCGGTGTCGACGAACTTCCAGGTGACGCCACCGAGTTCGATCAGCTCGTCGACCGGGTCGCGGGTGGTGCCGGCCAGCTCGTTGACGACGACCCGCTCCTCCTTGGCGACCTTGTTCAGGAGGGAGGACTTGCCGACGTTCGGGCGGCCGATGAGCGCGATGCGGCGCGGCCCGCCGAGCTGGCCGCCGCCGAAGGACTGCGCCGGGGCCTCCGGCAGCGCCTCCAGGACGGCGTCGAGCAGGTCGCCCGTACCGCGGCCGTGCAGCGAGGACACCGGGTAGGGCATGCCGAGACCGAGGGACCACAGCGTCGTCGCGTCGGCCTCGCCGGCCTGGCCGTCGACCTTGTTCGCGCACAGGACGACGGGCTTGCCGGCGCGGCGCAGCAGCTTGACGACGGCCTCGTCGCTGTCGGTGGCGCCGACCTTGGAGTCGACGACGAAGACGACGGCGTCGGCGGTCTCGATGGCGTACTCGGCCTGGGCGGCGACGGAGGCGTCGATGCCGAGGACGTCCTGCTCCCAGCCGCCGGTGTCGACGACCTTGAAGCGGCGGCCGGCCCATTCGGCCTCGTAGGTGACGCGGTCGCGGGTGACGCCCGGCTTGTCCTCGACGACCGCCTCGCGGCGGCCGATGATGCGGTTCACCAGGGTCGACTTGCCGACGTTGGGGCGGCCGACGACGGCGAGGACGGGCAGCGGGCCGTGGCCCGCCGACTCGATCGCGTCCTCGACGTCCTCCAGGTCGAAGCCTTCCTCCGCGGCGAGCTCCATGAACTCCGCGTACTCGGCGTCGCCGAGCGCTCCGTGGTCGTGCTGGTCGTTCATGAAGTCCGTTCCTCGTCGTTCGTGGTGATCGGTGGCGGCCGGGCGGGGATCCCCGCGGCGTCCGCGGGGCGCTGCCCGCGGCGGCCGCCACTACTGGGTCAAGTCTCGCTCAGCGCCCGGTGAGGCGCTTGGCGTCGGCCAGGTGTGCCGTGAGTCTGCTCTGGATGCGGACGGTGGCCTCGTCCAGGGCGGTGCGGGTGCGGCGGCCGGTGCCGTCGCCCGCGTCGAAGGGGGAGCCGAAGACGATGTCGACCCGGCTCTTGAACGGCGGCAGCCCCCGTATCAGCCGTCCCTGGCGGTCGGTGCTGCCGAGGACGGCGACGGGCACGACGGGCGCGCCCGAGCGGACCGCGAAGTAGGCGAGGCCCGCGCGCAGCGAGGCGAAGTCGCCCTCGCCCCGGGTGCCCTCGGGGAAGATCCCCAGGGCGCCGCCGTTCTCGAGGACCGCCAGGGCCTTCGAGATCGCGGTGCGGTCGGTGCCCGAGCGGTCGACCTTGACCTGGCCGATGCCCTCGAGGAAGGTCCCGAGCGGGCCGACGTACGCCTCCTTCTTGATCAGGAAGTGCAGCGGCCGGGGCGCCGTGCCCATGACCATGGGCCCGTCGATGTTGTGGGCGTGGTTGACGGCGAGGATGACGGGGCCTGAGGCGGGCACGCGCCAGGCTCCCAGTACGCGGGGCTTCCACAGCCCGTACATGAGCCCGACGCCGATCCGCCGGCCGACCGCCGCACCCTTGAGGGAGGGCGTGTCGCTCACTTGCGGCCCGCCCCCGCCCGCTGCTCCTCGACCAGGGTCACGACGCACTCGATGACCTGGTCCAGGGTCAGCTCGGTGGTGTCCACCTCGACGGCGTCGCCGGCCTTGGCCAGCGGGGAGGTCTTGCGGCCGGAGTCGGCCGCGTCCCGCTTGATCAGGGCTTCCTTGGTGGCGGCCAGGTCACCGGCCTCCTTGCCGCGCAGCTCGCCGTTGCGGCGGGCGGCGCGGGCCTCGGCGGAGGCGGTGAGGAAGATCTTGAGGTCGGCGTCGGGGAGGACGGTGGTGCCGATGTCCCGGCCCTCGACGACGATCCCGCCCTCGTCGGTGGCGGCCGCGGCGATGGTGCGCTGCAGCTCGGTGATCAGGGTGCGGACCTCCGGGACGGCGCTGACGGCGCTGACCTTGGAGGTGACCTCCTGGGTGCGGATCGGGCCGGAGGCGTCGAGTCCGTCGACGGTGATCGTCGGCGCGGCCGGGTCCGTCCCGGAGACGATGGTCGGCTTGCCGGCGGCCACGGCGATGGCCTGCGGGTCGTCGGTGTCGACGCCGTTGCTGATCATCCACCAGGTGATGGCACGGTACTGGGCACCGGTGTCCAGGTAGCGCAGCCCGAGCTTGGCGGCCACGGCCTTGGAGGTGCTGGACTTGCCCGTGCCGGAGGGACCGTCGATGGCGACGATCACGGCGGACGGAGCTGCGGTTTCCACGGTGCGGGCACCTTCCTGGTTGCGCGGGCGTGTCAGGGCGCGACAAAGCACCCCTGTCCAAGGTTACCGGCCCGCGCCACGATCACCGCCCGCCCGGTCCCGGACCAGGGCCGCGGGGCGGGCGGGGCGGGGCTCACCACCCGGCCGGGGCCGGGCGGCAAGCCCTGCCGGGGCGGGCCCGGAGCCGCCGGTGACTCCTGTCGGCGACCGTCTCGGTGCCGGGGGTGACTACTGCTGGCGCAGGGCCCAGCCGCGGTCGCGGAGCTCGGCCGTGAGGGCGGCCGCGGCCCGCGGCTCCACCATCAGCTGCACCAGGCCCGCCTGCTGCCCGGTGGCGTGCTCTATCCGGACGTCCTCGATGTTGACCCCGGCCCGGCCCGCGTCCGCGAAGATCCGGGCGAGCTCGCCCGGCTGGTCGCTGATCAGGACGGCCACCGTCTCGTACGCCATCGGAGCCGAGCCGTGCTTGCCGGGCACCCGCTCCCGGCCCGTGTTGCCGCGGCGCAGCACGTCCTCGATGCCGGACGCGCCGCCGCGCCGCTGCTCCACGTCGGCGGACTCCAGGGCCCGCAGCGCCTCGACCGTGGCGTCCAGATCGGCGGCGATGCCGGCGAGGACGTCGGCGACCGGCCCCGGGTTCGCGGAGAGGATCTCCACCCACATCCGCGGGTCGGAGGCGGCGATCCGGGTGACGTCCCGGATGCCCTGGCCGCAGAGGCGTACGGCGGTCTCGTCGGCCTCCTCCAGGCGGGCGGCAACCATGCTCGACACCAGCTGCGGGGTGTGGGAGACGAGGGCGACCGCGCGGTCGTGCGCGTCGGCTTCCATGACGACGGGCACGGCCTTGCAGAGGGCGACCAGCTCCAGCGCCAGGTTCAGCACCTCGTGGTCGGTGTCCCGGGTCGGGGTCAGCACCCACGGCCGGCCCTCGAAGAGGTCCGCGGTCGCGGCGAGCGGCCCGGACCGCTCCTTGCCGGCCATGGGGTGGGTGCCGATGTAGGCGGCGGTGTCCACGCCGAGGGCCGCCAGCTCCCGCCGCGGACCGCCCTTGACGCTGGCCACGTCCACGTACGCCCGGGCCAGGCCCCGGCCGATCGCCTCGGCCAGGGTGGCGGCCACGTGGGCCGGCGGTACGGCGATGACCGCGAGGTCGACCGGGCCGTCGGGCGCCTTGTCGGTACCGGCGCCGAGGGACGCGGCGGTACGGGCCTGGGCCGGGTCGTGGTCGGCCAGGTGGACGGCGATGCCGCGGGCGGACAGGGCGAGCGCCACGGAGGTGCCGATCAGGCCGGTTCCGATGACGGCGGCGGTTCTCACGGGCGCTCCAGGGTTGGCGGTGTTGCGTTACGGCACGTCAGGGCCAGCCTAGCCAGCGCCCGGGCCGTACCGGAAAGCGGAACGGAACGAGGCGGGTGGGGCTCGGCAGGACGGGGCGGGAGCGGGAAGGGGCGGGACAGAGGCGGGACGGGGCGGGGGCGGGACAGAGGCGGGACGGACGGCGGTGCCGCGTCACGGGCGGGACGGGAGCGCGGGCTGCGGTAGAACGATCCGCATGATCTTCCACATCGTCCCGCTCGCCGACTGGACCGCGGCACCCGACCTCCCGTACGCCCCGCCCTCCCTCGACTCCGAGGGGTTCGTGCACTGCTCCGCGGACCGCCCGACGGCGCTCGCGATCGCGGACGCGCACTACCGGGACGTCCCCGGGCCGCTCCTGGCGGTCGAACTGGACGAACGGGCCCTGACCTCGGAGGTCAGCCGGGAGGGTGAATCGGGCGGCCGCTACCCGCACGTCCACGGCCCGCTGGACCGGGCGGCCGTGATCCGCCTCTGGGAGGTGGTCCGCCCGGCCGGTGCCCCGGCGGAGCTGGCACCGTGGGAACCGGGTGCCTGATCCGGCGGCGCGGCGGGCTGCACCCGGGCCCGTCGCGCGCCAGGATGCTCCTCGCGAACCCCACCCCGCACCCGGCAGCCCCGCCCCCGGCGGCCCCGGCCGTCCGGCGACCGGGGACCCGCCGCGGCCTTGAACGAGGAGCACCGCATGAGCAACCCGCCCACCCCCCGGTCCACACCCCGGTCCGCCTCCCGACGCACCGTACTGGCGGCAGGAACCGTCGCCGCCCTGTCCGGCGCCGCCCTCACCGGCTGCGGCAGCGGCGGCAAGGAGTCCGCGCAGACCCCGCCGAAGGGCGAATCCCCCGCGGCCGCCACCCCCGCCCCCGAGGGCACGCCCGCGGCATCGCCCACGACGGGCGGTGACGCGTCGAAGACGCTCGTCCAGGCGTCGGCGGTGCCGGTGGGCGGCGGTACGGTCATCGCGGCCAAGAAGCTGGTGGTCACCCAGCCGTCGGCCGGGACCTTCCGCTGTTTCACGGCCGTGTGCACACACCAGGGCTGCATCGTGAACAAGGTGGCCGACGGCACGATCGACTGCCCCTGCCACGGCAGCAAGTTCAACATGTCGGACGGCGCGGTGGTGCACGGCCCGGCGACCCGCCCGCTGGCCCAGGAGAAGATCACGGTCTCCCCGTCGGGCGACATCACCCTGACCTGACCCCGCCCACCATCCCGCCACTCCCTAATCCTTTCGCGGGACGGGCGCCCGGCCGCATACCCTCCCGGAATGGACCACCACACCCTCGTACGCGACCACACGGTCTACGCGTGCGTCATGGGCTCCCGGGCGTTCGGCCTGGCGACGGAGTCGAGCGACACCGACCGGCGCGGCGTGTACCTCGCCCCGACGCCGCTGTTCTGGCGCTTCGAGAAGCCGCCGACCCATGTGGAGGGGCCGCAGGAGGAGCAGTTCAGCTGGGAGCTGGAGCGGCTGTGCGAGCTCGCCCTGCGCGCCAACCCGAACATCCTGGAGGTCCTGCACTCCCCCCTGGTGGAGACCCTCACCCCGGTCGGGGAGGAACTCCTCTCGCTGCGCGAGGCGTTCCTCTCCCGCCGGGCCCACGCCACCTTCACCCGGTACGCGGCCTCGCAGCACGCGAAGCTCCGGGCGGACGTCCGCATCCACGGCGCCCCGCGCTGGAAGCACGCCATGCACCTGGTCCGGCTGCTGCTGTCCTGCCGCGACCTGCTCCGCACGGGCCGCCTGACGATCGACGCCACCCCGCACCGCGACCGCCTCCTCGCCCTGAAGCACGGCGAACTGACGTGGCCGGAGGTGGAGTCCTGGATGACCCGCCTGACCACCGAGGCCGAGGAAGCCCTCCGGGGCAGCCCCCTCCCGGAATCCCCCGACCACGCCCGAGTCGAGACCTTCCTCGCCCGCACCCGCCGGGCGTCAGCGGTGCGGTGGGCGGTGGCGGACGACGAAGTCGTCCAGCGCGGCATGCGCGCTCGCCCCGTCGGGCAGGGCTGACCCGGCCTGGGCGGCGTCCAGCAGGACGTGCAGGGTGCGGAAGTCCTCCCCCGTGCGGGCTTCGTCGGCGCCGGCGGCCGGTTCGTGTTCGGCGGCGGCCTTGGCCTCGATGAGCTCCGCCAGGTACGGCGGGGCGTCGGCCACCTCGCTCAGCAGGGTCGGCAGATGCGCCTGGACCTCGCCGGAGCGCATCAGATGGATGCCGGTCAGCAGCGCGCGAAAGGCGTAGAGCAGCGGCTTGAGCTCGCCCGTCTTGCCGAAGAGCCGCCACTGGGTGTTCGAGAAGCCACGGTAGTGGTGTGCGTGGTGCGCGGTGAGCACGCCCGGGGCGAGGGCGACGAGCTCGGCGTGCGCCGGTGTCGTGTGGACGACCAGGGGCGAGAGCAGCTGCTCCAGGACGTACCCGTTGCGGCCGAGCATCAGGCGCACGAACTTGCGCAGGTCGTGCGTGACGAGGTCCATCTCCACGCCGTCCCGGTCCCACATGCGGGTCCGGGTCTCCTCCGGATCTCCGAGCCCGAGCAGTGCCGCCGCCGGCAGCACGTGGACACCGCGCAGGTCGATGTCGGAGTCGCGGGAGGGGAACCCGTACAGGTGGGCGCCGGACACCGTGGCGAACAGCAGTGGATCGGGCTGGCCCGCTATGACGGGGGCCAGGTCGGCGGTCGTGGCGTCGAGCATGTGTCACGCGTCCCAGAGGGTGGCGTGGGTGAGGAGGTCCTCGCGGTATTCGATGTCGGAGGTCCAAGCTTCGGGCCAGGCGGCCGCGCCGAGGTGGGCTCCTGCGAAGGCGCCCGCGAGGCAGGCTATGGAGTCCGAGTCGCCTGCGGTGCAGGCGGCGCGGCGGAGGGCCGTGAGGGGCTCGTCCGGGAAGAGGAGGAAGCACTGGAGGGCCGTCGCCAGGGCTTCTTCCGCTATCCAGCCCTCGCCGGTGGTGAGGCAGGGGTCCGTTTCCGGGGACGGGTTGCGCAGGGCCGCCGTCAGGCGGTCCAGGGCGGTCAGGCATTCGTCCCAGCCGCGGGCCATGAATGACTCCGGGGTGGCGTCCGAGGCGGAGCGCATCCACAGGTCGCCCAGCCAGCGCTCGTGGTAGCGGGTGCGGTTGTCCAGGGCGTACGAGCGGAGCAGGCCGACCAGGCCCGTGACCTCCGCGCCCCGGGCCAGGAGGTACACCGCCCTCGCCGTCAGGTCCGAGGCCGCGAGGGCGGTGGGGTGGCCGTGGGTCAGGGCCGACTGGAGCTGGGCGGCGCCGGCGCGTTCCTCCTCCGTCCAGCCGGGGACGAGGCCGATCGGGGCCACGCGCATGTTCGCGCCGCAGCCCTTGGAGCCGATCTGGCTGGCGTCCCGCCAGTCCCGCGCCGGGTCCTGGAGGAGGTCGCAGGCCCGCAGGCAGGTGTTGCCGGGGGCGCGGTTGTTCTCCGGGGACCGGTACCAGTCCACGTACTCCTCGCGGACCGGGGCGGTGAGGCTCTCCGGGGTCAGCGGGCCGCGGTCCGTGGCCGTGCGGATGGCGCGGGCCAGGGCGAGGGTCATCTGGGTGTCGTCCGTGACGATCGCCGGGCGGGGCAGGCGCATCTGCCGCCACGGGCCGGTCTTCGCCAGGATCGTCGGGACGTCGTTGAACTCCGTGGGGAAGCCCAGCGCGTCCCCGAGGGCGAGGCCCAGGAGGGAGCCCGTCGCTGCGCGTTTCGTCGTCCTCACCGTCGTCGTCATGTCGTCAGGGATCCTTCCGTGGGCGTCGGGCGGAGCAGCGGGGGGTGCAGGGCGGTGGCCGGGCCGGCCCGGTAGAGGGCGGCCGGTTTTCCGCGGCCGCCCGTCAGCCGGGCGGCTCCGGGCACGGCCTCGACGAAGCCGGGTGTGGCGAGGACCTTGCGGCGGAAGTTGGGCCGGTCCAGGGCGGTGTCCCAGACCGTCTCGTAGACGGACCGGAGTTCCCCGAGGGTGAATTCGGGCGGGCAGAACGCGGTGGCCAGGCAGGTGTACTCCAGCTTCGCGCCGACCCGGGAGCGGGCGTCGGCGAGGATCACCGCGTGGTCGAAGGCCAGTCGACCGGTCTTCCCCACCGGCACCCAGCGGGCGCGGTCCGCGTCGCCGCCGCCCCCTTCCGCCGGTTCGGGCATGTCCGGGACGAGGGCGGTGAAGGCCACCGACACCACCCGCATCCGGGGGTCCCGGTCCGGGTCGCTGTACGTGCGCAGCTGCTCCAGGTGGAGGGCCGCGACCACCCGCTCCGGCAGGCCGGTCTCCTCGGACAGTTCGCGGCGGGCCGCCGTCTCCGCGGATTCGCGGGGCAGGACGAAGCCGCCGGGGAGCGCCCAGGCGCCCGCGTACGGGTCCTGCCCGCGCCGGATCAGCAGGACGTGGAGGGCGCCGTCGCGGACGGTGAAGACGGCCAGGTCGGCCGTCACCGCGAAGGGGGCGAAGGCGTACGGGTCGTAGGCAGGGACAGCAGGGCCAGGGGTCGGCGTCGGCATCGGGTTTCAGCGCCTTTCCGGGAGGGGGGCGGTGAAGTGCCAGCCTTCGGCGAGGAGTTCGTCGACCGCCTCGATCGCGGTGCGCAGGCGCGCCTCCCGGTCGCCGCGGACGAGCAGGTGGCGCCGGCCGGTGCGGTCCAGTTCCGCGCGGAAGCGGTCGGTCATCCACGGCCGCAGGTGCGGGCCGTCGCGCAGGCCGTCGTCCTCGAAGGGGACGTCCGCGTGGTCCGTCAGCAGGTACAGGTCGCGTCGGCGCAGCGCCCCGATCCGCTCGACCTCCTCGTTGCGTCCGCCCATGTACCGCTCGTGCCAGATGCCGGTCGCGAAGGAGTCGGTGTCGCAGAAGAGGACGGGGGATCCCGCGCGGGCCGCCCGCTCCTCGTCCTCGTCCTGGCGGCGGGCGATGACCGGGAACTCCGCGGTGGTGAACTCCACGTCCTCCCAGGTCGCCGCCGGGTCGGCGGCGCGGGCGGCGGCGAGTTTCTCCTCGCTGTACCGGCGCCCGTACTCGGCGACCCAGCCCGTCTGCGCCCACACCCCGCCGCGCCCCCGGTAGTGCTCGGCGAGTGCGCGGGACAGCGTCGTCGTCCCGGTGGACTCGGCGCCGAGGACGACGACCCGCCGGGCCAGCGCGCCCCGCACCGCCGGGCCCAGGTGCTGCCAGCAGCGGACGGGGTCGGCGCGGACCGCGGTCCCGGAGACGGGGAAGCGGGTCCGGTCGGGGTCGACGAGGACCTCCTCGGCCCCGAACCGCCAGGCGAGTTCCGTCCCGTACTCCTCGGAGGTGAAGACGGCGTCCACCGGCTCGGGCACGGCGCCCCGGAAGACCGCCATGTGCGCGTCCCAGACCGCCGGGTCCTGCAGGTCGACCGGGATGTCGTCGACCGCGCCGACGACCCGTACGCCCGCCTGCCGGTGCGTCTCGCGCATCCAGGCGACCCGGTCGGCGAGCGGCACCGACTCCACCGAGGCCGCGCACACCAGCACGGTCAGCCGCTCGCACTGCGCGGCCGCGCTGTCCACCAGGTGGTGGTGGCCGGCGTGCGGCGGGTAGAACTTGCCCAGCACCAGCCCGTGGGCGTACCGCCGGTCCGTGCTGCCGCCCATGCCGCCGCTCGTACCGCCGCTCATGCCGCCGCCTCCGCGGCCGTGCGCCCGGCGGCGCCCGGCAGCGTGCGCCGCCAGCCGATGAGCCCGGCCACGCACAGCGCGAGGAAGCCGACGTAGAGGCCGGCGGTCAGGTACAGGCCCTTGTACGCGTACAGCGGGATGTAGACCAGGTCCGCGGCGATCCACAGCCACCACGATTCGACGAGCTTGCGGCACTGGCCGTACGTGGCCGTGAGCGACAGCCCGGTGGTCAGCGCGTCCCAGAACGGGACGGTGGAGTCGGTGGCCCGGTCCAGCAGCAGCGTGAGGGCGAGCACCCCCACCGCCCCCGCCGCGGCCAGTACGGCCCATTCGGTGCGCGTGGTGCGGCGCACCGGCAGGGCCCTGGCGGTTCCTGGTCCACCCCCGTGGGTCCAGGACCACCAGCCGTACGCGGCGAGGGCGATGAAGACGATCTGCAGTCCGGCGTCGGCGTACAGGCCGGACTGCGCGAACAGCACGATGAAGAAGACGTTGTTGGCGATACCGACCGGCCAGTTGGCGACGTGCTGTCGGGCCACGAGCCAGACGCACAGCGCCCCGGTGGCGAACCCGAGAACTTCGGTCCAGCTCACGAGAGCATCGACCCCCCTCACTCTTTTAATAGTCATCCTGACTATAAACAGGGCGGGGGGTGTCGGGCAAGCAAAAAGCCCGCAGTGCCACAGGGCACTGCGGGCTCCGTCGCGGACGGGCCTGGGCGGCTCCGTCCTACAGGCCGACCTCGCGCATCAGCATGCCGACCTCGGTGTTGCTCAGGCGGCGCAGCCAGCCCGACTTCTGGTCGCCCAGCTCGATCGGGCCGAAGGCGGTCCGGACGAGCTTCTCGACGGGGAAACCGGCCTCCGCGAGCATGCGGCGGACGATGTGCTTGCGGCCCTCGTGGAGGGTCACCTCGACCATGTAGTTCTTGCCGACCTGGTCGATGACGCGGAAGTGGTCGGCGCGCGCCCAGCCGTCCTCCAGCTCGATGCCGTCCTTGAGCTTCTTGCCGATGTCGCGGGGCAGCGGGCCGGTGATGTGGGCGACGTACGTCTTCTTGACGCCGTACTTCGGGTGCGTGAGGCGGTGGGCCAGCTCACCGTGGTTGGTGAGGATGATGACGCCCTCGGTCTCCGTGTCGAGACGGCCCACGTGGAAGAGGCGGGTCTCGCGGTTGGTGACGTAGTCGCCCAGGCACTGCCGGCCGTCCGGGTCCTCCATCGTGGAGACGACGCCGACCGGCTTGTTCAGCACGAAGAACAGGTGCGACTGGGTGGCGACGGTCAGACCGTCGACCTTGATCTCGTCCTTGGGCAGGACGCGCTTGCCCTGCTCGGTGACGATCTCGCCGTTGACCTCGACGCGGGCCTGCTCGATCAGCTCCTCGCAGGCGCGCCGCGAGCCCATGCCGGCCCGGGCGAGCACCTTCTGCAACCGCTCGCCCTCCTGCTCGGCGCCCGGGAAGGTCTTCGGAGTCCTGATCACCGGCTTGTCCGCGTACCGGTCGCGGACGCGCTCCTCGATCCGGGCCTCGAACTCGCGCGACCGGGAGGGGCCGCCGTAGCCGGCCTCGCCGCGCCGGGCACCGCCGCCCTGACCGCCGTAGCCGCCCTGACCGCGCTGGCCACCCTGACCGCCCTGGCCGCGCTGGCCGCCCTGGCCGCCGCGGTAGCCGCCCTGACCGCCCTGGGAGCTGCCGGGCTTCTTCGGGCCGCCCTTGGCTCCGCCGCGCGCGGCCGCACCGCGGGAGCCGCGGGTCCGCTCGCCCTCGGGGCCGACGTCGTAGAGACGCTCCTCCGGACGCGGGCGACGCGGGCGCTGCGGGGCGCCGCCCGCCCGGTCGTCGCGCGCGCTGCCGGCGCCGCGGTTGTTGCCGCGCCCGCGTCCGTCTCCGCCCTTGCGGCTGCCGCCGCCGCCCGTGTTCCGGTTGCCGCCGTTGCCGTTGCCGCTGCTTCGCATCAAAGTTCCGTCGTCTTGTCGTCTTCTTCGGTGTCCGGTGCGTCCGGATCGAACGACGGAACACCTTCCTGCGTCTCGGCTTCGATCGCGTCCGCCTCGGGGAGGAAGGGCGCGAGCTCCGGGAGCTCGTCCAGGCCGCGCAGGCCCATCCGCTCCAGAAAGTAGTTCGTCGTCCTGTACAGGATCGCACCTGTTTCGGGTTCCGTGCCCGCCTCGGCCACCAGACCCCGCTGGAGCAGGGTGCGCATGACCCCGTCGCAGTTCACTCCGCGCACCGCCGAGACCCGGGAGCGGCTGACCGGCTGCCGGTACGCGACCACGGCCAGGGTCTCCAGGGCGGCCTGGGTGAGGCGGGCCTGCTGCCCGTCCAGGACGAAGCGCTCGACGGCGGCCGCGTACCGGGGGCGGGTGTAGAAGCGCCAGCCGCCGGCGACGAGCCGCAGCTCGAAGCCGCGTTGCTGGACGGTGTACTCGTCGGCCAGCTCGCGCAGGGCGGTCGCCACCTCGCGGGGGGTGCGGTCGAGGACCTTCGCGAGCTGCGCCTCGGTCGCCGGCTCGTCCACCACCATGAGGACGGCCTCCAGGGCGGGCTTCAGCGCCATCCCGGCGACGCCGCCTCCGTTGTCAGCGGTGTCAGCGGTGTCAGCGGGTTCTTCGGCTCTGCCGGGGTCGCTCATGCGCTCGTACGCTCGTTCCACGTACCCATTCTCATTCCGTGACCTCCACGGGCCGGTCGAACTCGTCCGTCACGACGGGCATGCCGTCGCCGTCCCCGCCCGTCCACCGGACGGTGAGGGTCCGCAGGGCCTCTTCTTGGTCGAGGACCACCGCCTTCTCGCGGTACAGCTCCAGGAGGGCGAGGAAGCGGGCGACGACGGTGAGGGTGTCGTCGGTGTCCTCGGTGAGGTCCTGGAAGGTGGCGGTGCCACGCGCCTTGAGGAGCGCGACCACCAGGGCCGCCTGCTCGCGCACGCTGACCAGCGGCGCGTGGATGTGGTCCACGTAGACCTGCGGCTCGGCCCTGGGCTGCATGGCCTTGACCGCGAGGCGGGCGAACCCCTCCGCGCCGATGCTGATGACGACGTCGGGCAGGAGCTCGGCGTGGTGCGGTTCGAGGCCGACGGTGCGGGGGTAGCGCTTGCCCTCGGCCTCGTTGCGCTCCTCCAGGAGGGAGGCGATCTGCTTGTACGCGCGGTACTGGAGCAGGCGCGCGAAGAGCAGGTCGCGGGCTTCGAGGAGGGCGAGGTCGGCCTCGTCCTCCACCTCGGCGGTGGGCAGCAGCCGGGCGGCCTTGAGGTCGAGCAGGGTCGCCGCGACGACCAGGAACTCGGTGGTCTGGTCGAGGTCCCACTCCGGACCCATGGCGCGGATGTGCGCCATGAACTCGTCGGTGACCTTGGAGAGGGCGACCTCGGTGACGTCGAGCTTGTGCCGGGAGATCAGCTGGAGCAGCAGGTCGAACGGCCCCTCGAAGTTGTCGAGCCGCAACGTGAACCGCCCGTCGCCGACCGGCGCCCCTTCCCGGCCACGTCCGCCCGCCGCCTCCGCCGCCTCGACCTCGGCCGCCTCGACCGCCTTGGCGCCTTCGACCACCTCCGCCGCCTCCGCCGCCTCCGCCGCCTCGACCTCGGCCGCCTCGACCGCCTCCGCCGCCTCCGCCGCCCCGACCACCTCCGCCGCCTCGACCACCTCCGCCGCCTCCGCCGCCTCCGCGAGCTCGACGCGATCGACCGGCTCGACGGGCTCGGTGGGCCGGGTGGAGGCAGGGAGGGACGCCTCCGGCGCCTCCTGGGCCTCAGGGGTGCCCTGCGGTACCGCAGCAGGGGCTTCAGCGGCCGCCTGAGCGGGTTCGGGGGCGCCGCCGGAGTCCGGGTGCGCGGCGTCGGGCGCAGGCTGCTCGGCGGCCGTCTGCGGCCGCGCCGGCGCGGGGGGCACGCCCGGACCGCGCCCCAAGGTCCGGCGGGGCGGGCGGCCGGGGTCGGCGGGAGAGGGCATCGCAGTCCAGGGTGGTACGGAAGGTCGGGCCGATTGGGCCACCCCCAAGGCTCCCACGAACCACGGCCCCACGGCCCCCGGACCCACCCGCGGCCCGGAGCCGCGCCGCCCGGAGCCGCGCCGCCCGGGACCGCCGGGCCCCGCGGGCGCACGGCGCCCCGGCACCGACGCGACGGAGCGAAGAGGAGCCGGGCGCGGGCCGGGCCGCCGGCGGGGCCGACCGGCCGGGACCCGATGAGCCGGCAGGCAGACGGCGTGGCCCGCGGCGGAGGCGGGCGCCCGGGGCAACGGCCGAGCGGCCGCGGCTGCGAGGCGGGGCCAGCGGCTGGCCAAGGGCTGCCGAGACGGCGCAGCCGCGGAGCCGACTGCCGGGCCGGCTACCGGGACAGAGCGGCAGCGGCAGCGGCAGCGGCAGCGGCCACGGGGGCCGGGCCGGGAGGCGTCAGCGGCCGCGGAGGCGGCGGACCAGGATGCTGGCGTCGCCGCGGGATTCCAGGTCCGCCAGGACGACCGCCACCGCTTCGCGGACGATGCGGCCGCGGTCCACCGCGAGGCCGTGTTCGCCGCGCAGCACCAGGCGGGCGTGCTCCAGGTCCATCAGCTCTTCGGCGGAGACGTAGACCGTGATCTTCTCGTCGTGCCGCTCACGCCCGCTGGGCCGGCGGCTCGCCGTCCGGCCCGAAGCCTTGCCGCGCCGGGCGGGCGGGGTGACAGAACCTTCCTGCGGCCGCCGCGGGGCTCCCACCACCGGGTCCGTGCGCTCCGTGCCGGCCGCCGCCTCCCGGTCGCCGCGGCCCTCCCCCGACGGGGCCGGGGCCGGCCCCGAGGCCGCCGAGTGCTCCGCCGGGGCCTCCGGGGCCTCCTCGCCGCCCCGCTTCGGCGAGGACGACTGCAGCGCCATCCCACCGGTCGTACGGAAGAGTTCGTCGGCTCCGGGCAGACTCACTCGGCGTGACACCGGGCGAGCACCTCCCTGGCCAACTGGCGGTAGGCGGCGGCGCCGACGGAGTTCGAGGCGTACGTGGTGATCGGCTCGCCGGCGACCGTGGTCTCCGGGAAGCGCACCGTACGGCCGATGACCGTGTGGTAGACGTGGTCGTCGAAGGCCTCGACGACGCGCGCCAGCACCTCGCGGCTGTGCACCGTGCGGGAGTCGTACATCGTGGCGAGGATGCCGTCGAGCTCCAGCTCCGGGTTGAGCCGCTCCTGCACCTTCTCGATGGTCTCCGTGAGGAGGGCGACGCCGCGCAGGGCGAAGAACTCGCATTCCAGCGGCACGATGACCTTGTGAGCCGCCGTCAGGGCGTTCACGGTCAGCAGGCCGAGCGAGGGCTGGCAGTCGATGACGATGTAGTCGTAGTCGTTCATCAGGGGCTTGAGCGCCCGCTGCAGCGTCGACTCGCGCGCGACCTCGCTGACCAACTGCACCTCGGCAGCGGACAGGTCGATGTTGCTCGGCAGCAGGTCCATGTTGGGGACCGCCGTCTTCAGCAGCACCTCGTCGGCCGACATGCCCCGCTCCATGAGCAGGTTGTAGACCGTCAGGTCGAGTTCCATCGGGTTCACGCCGAGACCCACGGACAGGGCGCCCTGTGGGTCGAAGTCGACGAGCAGCACGCGGCGCCCGTACTCGGCGAGCGCGGCACCCAGGTTGATGGTGGACGTGGTCTTGCCCACGCCGCCCTTCTGGTTGCACATCGCGATGATCTTCGCGGGACCGTGGTCGGTCAGCGGACCCGGGATCGGGAAGTACGGCAGGGGTCGCCCGGTGGGGCCGATCCGCTCGCGGCGCTGGCGGGCAGCGTCGGGGGCGAGGGTGGCCGCGTACTCGGGGTCGGGCTCGTACTCCGCGTCGGGGTCGTAGAAGTGCCCCTCGGGCACCTGGTCGTAGTCGGCGAAACCAATGGGCGTATCGCCGCTGTGGTCGCCGGCCGTGGAGTTCACGTCTAGGCCGTCCATGCTCTTTTGGGGCGTCGTCATGTGCTGGTGGTTTGCGAAGGTGCGGACTGCGACGGAGCCGACAGCTTCGAGCCCGGCCGGGCCCTGGCCCCGCTCAGACGTTCCTGCTCGACCACCCCCAGGAGTAAATGTCGACTCATTCACAAGTCGTCTTACCTCCTCGGACGTGACCAGGACACTTATCGATAGGTCAGCGTGGCACCATGCCGACGGTTGGCGACTCTATGGCGTGTCACCGCTCAGCGGCAACACAATCCACTGGACCGGCAACGATGTGTCGGCATCCGAACACCACTCTGTCAAGGGTGTCCGGCCCGCCTCTGTGAAGTTTCGCAGGTGTGCGAAAGGGTTAAAGGGTTACGTTCGAGGCGAGTTGAACGGCGGACGCAGTCCTTCCGCAAACGCGTCCGGCCGGACCTTGCGGGCAAGGTCCGGCCGGATACGTGAGATTGACGTCAGTCGTTGACGGGGCGGTCGGGTCAGCCGAGCAGCGCGCCGAGCTCGAGGGACTCCAAGCCGTGGGCCTCGGCGACCGGGCCGTAAACGACCTTGCCGTCATGGGTGTTGAGGCCCAGCGCCAGCGCGGGGTCACGGCGCAGCGCCTCGACCCAGCCGAGGTTCGCGAGCTGCACGATGTAGGGCAGCGTGGCGTTCGTCAGCGCGTAGGTGGAGGTGTTCGGAACGGCGCCCGGCATGTTGGCGACGCAGTAGAAGACCGAGCCGTGGACCTGGAAGGTCGGCTCCGCGTGGGTGGTCGGACGGGAGTCCTCGAAGCAGCCGCCCTGGTCGATGGCAATGTCGACAAGGACACTTCCGGGCTTCATCTTGGCGACGAGCTCGTTGGTGACCAGCTTCGGGGCCTTCGCACCCGGGATCAGCACAGCACCGATGACGAGGTCGGCCTCGATGACGGCCTTCTCCAGCTCGTACGCGTTCGAGACGATCGTCTTCACCTTGGTGCCGAAGATCTTGTCGGCCTCGCGGAGCTTGTTGATGTCCCGGTCGAGCAGGGTCACGTGGAAGCCCATGCCGATGGCGATCTGCACCGCGTTCCAGCCCGAGACGCCGCCGCCGATGACGACGCACTCGCCGGCGTGGGTGCCGGGGACGCCGCCGGGGAGCACGCCGCGACCGCCCGCCGAGCGCATCAGGTGGTAGGCGCCGACCTGCGGGGCCAGGCGGCCCGCGACCTCGGACATCGGGGCGAGCAGCGGGAGCGCGCGGTTGGCGAGCTCGACCGTCTCGTACGCGATGGCGGTGGTGCCGGACTCCAGCAGCGCGTCCGTGCACTCGCGGGAGGCCGCCAGGTGCAGGTAGGTGAAGAGGGTCTGGTCCTTGCGGAGGCGGTGGTACTCCTCGGCGATGGGCTCCTTGACCTTCAGGAGCAGGTCGGCGGTCGCCCAGACCTCGTCGGCGGTGGCGAGGATCTCGGCACCGGCGGCGACGTACTCGGCGTCCGTGATCGATGAGCCGACACCGGCGTTCTGCTCGATGAAGACCTGGTGGCCGTTGCGGACCAGCTCATGCACGCCGGCGGGCGTGATGGCGACCCGGAACTCGTTGTTCTTGACCTCGCGGGGGATGCCGACCTTCATCGTCGATCACGGTCCTTGGCTCAGGGGAAATTACGGGGCACTTCCATACATACCCGTCCACAAGGCGCGCAACGGGATGCACCACGAGATGACGTGGTGGAGCCAGTCTAATGAAGGATGAGGCGCTGTCTAGCCTTGCAAACCAATAATCTCAGTCGTTACCACTGCGGATTTCGCAGGCCGCGGGGTCGTCTCCCAGCAACTTGTCGGCCGCTGACCGGTGGAGCCGCGCAGCCGCCGGATCGCCCAGCCGGTCGAGGGTGTCGGCGAGGCGCACCTGCAGCGCCGCCTGAAGGCGCAGGTCCCCGGCCCGGCGTGCAAGATCGACCGCCTCGCGGCAGGTGTGCAGCGATTCCTCGGGCCGTCCGGCGTACTCCTGGATTCGCGCCATCTCGCTCAACGCCTTCGCCTGCCCCGGTACGTCGGCCAGCCGCCGGTAGCCCGCGGCCGCCGCACGCCAGCTGCGCAGCGCGTCCCCGTACCGGCCCGCGTGGGTGTAGGCGTTGCCGAGCCGCCCGTACAGCCGGGCCTCGTCCTCGCGCTCGCCGCGCGCCAGGGCCTGGGCCAGGGCCCGGCCGAACCAGTCGGCGGCCCGGTGCCAGTCGCTGAGCTCCTGGTGGGCGCCGCCTACGGATTCCATCGCCCGGCCGGTGGCGTACGGGTCGTTCGCCGCCCGCCCGGCGTCCAGCGCGGCCCGGTAGCGTTCGAGCGCCTCGCGGGTCCGGCCGGTCTCGGCGTCCAGGTCGGCCAGGTTCAGCAGGGCCGCGGCCTGCTCGCGGTGCAGGCTGCGGCGCTCGGCCACGTCCAGGACCAGCCGGTGCAGCCCGTACAGCTCGGGGGCGGCGGCCGCGGTGCCGCGGTGCTCGGCGAGGGCCCGGACGAGTCCGGCGACGATCCGGCGGGCCAGGGTGTCCAGCCCCCCGTCGGCCACGGCCAGCTGGGCGGCCGCGGACAGGGCGGGCAGCCGGGTGTCGAGCCAGGTGGCGGCGGACCGCCGGTCGGGGAAACGGAGTGCGCGCGGCACCCCCTCCAGCAGCTCCCGTACGTCCTCCCCCTCCGCAGCGGCCATGACCTGGCAGGAGTGCAGAAGGCGTACGGTGCGCTCCAGCATCCGGGCCCGGGCCAGCTGGACCTCGGCGGGCCGTTCCCGGGTTTCCAGCAGCGGGCGGATCAGCGGGACGAGGCAGCCGGGCAGCAGGAACAGGCCGTCGGCGCCGTGCCGGACGAGGCCCAGCCCGGCGAACTCCTCGAGGACCGACTGGGCGGCGGCGACGGAGCAGCCGGCGAGGGCGGAGGCGGTGTGCGAGTCGACGATGCCGGCGGGCGCGAGCGGCAGCAGCCGCAGGGTCCGCTGGGCGGGCTGCGGCAGGGACTCGTAGACGAGCCGGAAACCGCGGCCGAGCGGGCCCTCCCCGTCGGACGGCATGTCGTGCAGCTGCTTGGCGGTGTCGGAAACGGAAGCCTTGGGGCGGGCGGCGAGCCAACCGCCGACGAGGGCGAGCACGGCCGGCTGTCTGTCGCACACCTCGGCGAGCTTCTCGGCGGCGCGCGGGTCGACGGCGATCCGGGTGGTTCCGATGCGCTGGGCGAGCACCTCCACGGCGGAGGCGGTGTCCAGGCCGCCCAGGGTGCAGGGGCGCACGTCCGGGATGCCGGTCAGCGGCCCCTCGGCGGTGAGGACGACCAGGCAGTCCGGGTTGTCGGGCAGCAGGGCGTCGACCTGGTAGGGGTCGGAGGCGTCGTCGACGAGGAGGACGGCCCGCCGCGCGGAGAGGGCCGTGCGCAGCGCGGAGCTGAGCTCGTCCTCGGCCGCGCCGGGCGGGGTGGGCTCGCCGAGCCCCTCCAGGAGGGTGCGCAGGGCGCGTTCGGTGGCGATGGGCCGCCCGCCGGGCGAGGTCAGCCGGACCCGGAGCAGGCCGTCCGGGTAGTCGGCGGCGATCTCGCGGACGAAGGCCTCGGCGAGGGCGGTGCGGCCCGAGCCGGGGCGCCCGGCGATCAGGAGCAGGCGCGCCCGGGGGGCCTTGGCCTTGCGGCCCGAGAGGGTGTCGAGCCCCGTGCGCGCGATGTCCTCGCGCAGCTCCTTCAGCTCACGCCGCCGCCCGACGAAATCCGCCACGGATCCGCTCCTCTCCCTGCCTTCGGGGTGCGAGCGTAGTTCACGCTGAGCGACGACCCGTGGGGAGCGCGGCGGGCACATCGCCCGATCGGATCAGCCGATGGTCACACCGCGCCCCGGACGGCCCACGCGGCCCCGGCCGCCGCCCTGCCGGGCCGGCCCGCCGGCGGCCCCGCCGGTCACGCCTCGTACGGACGCGCAGGCCAGGGGGCCTCGGGGCCGCGCAGGGCGTCGAGGCCGCCCGGAGCGGACAGCGCCGCGGACAGCGCGAGCACGCCGGTGACCAGTCCCGGGTTGCCGAGCCGGCCCTCCAGCACGCCGCGGACCAGGTCGGTGAGGGGCACGCGGGCCACCTCCATGTCCGCCTCCTCCTCGGAGACGGCGTACCGCTCCCCCTCCGCCTCGGAGAGGTCCCGGGCAAGGAAGATCCGGATCGCCTCGTCCGAGCCTCCCGGAGAGGCGAAGAAGTCGGCCAGCACCCGCCAGTCCCCGGCGCTGACGTGCGCCTCCTCGTACAGCTCGCGCCGGGCCGCGTGCAGCGGGTTCTCCCCCGGCACGTCCAGCAGGCCGGCCGGCAGCTCCCACAGCTTGTGCCGCACGGGGTGCCGGTACTGCCGCAGCACCAGCACGGCGCCGTCCGCGTCCAGGGCCAGCACGCACACCGAACCGGGGTGCACCTGGTAGTCGCGGCGGGCCAGGGTGCCGTCCGGCATCCGCACCTCGTCCGAGCTGACCGACGTCTTGGCCCCTCGGAACGGGACCCGGGAGTCGACGGTCTCCCACGACTCGGCGGTGTCTGCGATGCCCATGGTCATGCCCGCTACCTCTCCCCAGAACGCGATGACGGCCGGGGCGGGATCCGTTCCCTGCCCCGGCCGTCTACCGTATGCGGTCAGCGCCTCACCCGGCGGACTGCTGCCGCTCCACCGCTGCCTTCACCAGGCCGGCGAAGAGCGGGTGCGGGCGCGTCGGGCGCGAGCGCAGCTCCGGGTGGGCCTGGGTGGCCACCAGGTAGGGGTGCACCTCGCGCGGGTACTCGACGTACTCGACGAGCTTGTTGTCCGGGGAGGTACCGGAGAAGACGACGCCCGCCTTCTTCTCCAGCTCGCCGCGGTAGGCGTTGTTCACCTCGTAGCGGTGGCGGTGGCGCTCGTCCACGTACGCCTGGTCGCCGTAGACCTCGCGGACGATCGAGCCCTCGGCCAGCTTGGCCGGGTACATGCCCAGGCGCATGGTGCCGCCGAGGTCGCCGGCGCCCTCGACGAAGGCGAGCTGCTCCTCCATGGTCGAGATGACCGGGTGCGGGGTGGAGGAGTCGAACTCGGTGGAGTTGGCCTCGGGGATGCCGGCCAGGTTGCGGGCGGCCTCGATGACCACGCACTGCAGGCCCAGGCACAGGCCGAGCAGCGGGATCTTGTTCTCGCGGGCGTACGTGATCGCGCCGACCTTGCCGTCGACACCGCGGTCGCCGAAGCCGCCGGGGACGCAGATCGCGTCGACGTCGGACAGCTGGGCGGCGGCGCCGGCCGGGGTCTTGCAGTCGTCCGACGTGACCCACTTGATCTTGACGCGGGCGCGGTTGGCGAAACCGCCGGCGCGCAGCGCCTCGGTGACCGACAGGTAGGCGTCGGGCAGGTCGATGTACTTGCCGACGAGCGCGACGGCGACCTCGTGGTCGGGGTTGTGGACGCGGTCGAGGAGGTCCTCCCAGACGGTCCAGTCCACGTCGCGGAACGGCAGGTCGAGCTTGCGCACGACGTACGCGTCGAGGCCCTCGGTGTGCAGGACCTTCGGGATGTCGTAGATGGACTTCGCGTCGATGGCGGCGACCACGGCCGCCTCGTCCACGTCGCACATCAGCGAGATCTTGCGCTTGATGGAGGTCGGGACGTCCCGGTCGGCGCGCAGCACGATCGCGTCGGGCTGGATGCCGATGTTGCGCAGGGCGGCGACCGAGTGCTGGGTCGGCTTGGTCTTCAGCTCGCCGGAGGGGCCGATGTAGGGCAGCAGCGAGATGTGCACGACGAAGACGTTGTCGCGGCCGACCTCGTGGCGGACCTGGCGGACGGTCTCCAGGAACGGCAGCGACTCGATGTCGCCGACGGTGCCGCCGACCTCGGTGATGACGACGTCGACGTCGTCGGTCGCCATGCGCCGGATGCGGTGCTTGATCTCGTTGGTGATGTGCGGGATGACCTGCACGGTGTCACCGAGGTACTCGCCGCGCCGCTCCTTGGCGATGACGGTGGAGTACACCTGGCCGGTGGTGACGTTGGCCGAGCCGTCGAGGTCGACGTCCAGGAAGCGCTCGTAGTGGCCGATGTCCAGGTCGGTCTCGGCGCCGTCGTTGGTGACGAACACCTCGCCGTGCTGGAACGGGTTCATCGTCCCCGGGTCGACGTTCAGGTACGGGTCGAGCTTCTGCATCGTGACCCGAAGGCCCCGCGCCTTCAGCAGCGCACCCAGGCTGGAGGCCGTCAGGCCCTTGCCGAGGGACGAAGCGACACCCCCGGTGACGAAGATGTGCTTGGTCGTCGTGGATTTGGGCGGCATCGCCAAGAGGGGGCTCCCGTGGTCGCGAAGTGAGGTGCGTCCGGCGCCGGCCACCGTCGAACCGGAAGGTCTCTGGGGGCGCCGAAGCTGCGGTTTCGGGGTGCCTGATGCCCACAGGCGGACCACCGATCCACGGGGTACCAGCCTATCAGCGCCCGGGGCGCTCCGCCTCCGGACCACGCGGCGCGGGGTGGGACCCCACCGCCCGCTACCGCATGGCGTACCGCCGATCGGGCGACATCCGCCCTGGTCACCCGTTCGGACGAGCGGCACTGTCCCCGTACTTCGAGAGATCACTAGGGTGCCGTCATATCCTGCTCGGATATCGCTGCACATCGCCGCCGAGCAGTCCGGCAGACGGCGTAACCCGGCCGCATCCGGAATCATGAGCTCAGTGCGGGGATCCACACACGGAAGACCGCGCAACCGCGCAATGCAAGCGCCCTTCGGGGCGGACGTGGCCGTTTCGACTGGAGAAGCAACGTGTCCGGGCGCATCGAGGATTACGCACTGATCGGAGACACGCAGACCGCCGCACTGGTCTGCCGGGACGGGTCGGTGGACTGGCTGTGCCTGCCACGGTTCGACTCCCACGCCGTCTTCGCGAGCCTTCTCGGCACGGAGGACCACGGGTTCTGGCGGATCGGGCCGGCGGGCTCCGGGGCGCCGTACGCCGACCGTCGCCGCTACCAGGGCGACTCGCTGGTCCTGGAATCCGAGTGGGACACCGCGGACGGCACCGTCCGCGTCATCGACTTCATGCCGCCGCGCGAGGACCACGCCCCGCAGCTGATCCGCATCGTCGAGGGCGTCACCGGGAGCGTGCAGATGCGCTCGGCGCTGCGCATGCGGTTCAGCTACGGGCGGGTCGTGCCCTGGGTGCACAAGGTGGACGCGCGGACCGTCGCCGTCGCCGGCCCCGACTCGGTCTGGCTGGACTCCGACGTGCCGACGTACGGCGAGGACCTGACGACGTACTCCGACTTCACCGTCGGCCCGGGCGACCGGGTGGCCTTCTGCATCAGCTGGCAGGCCTCGCACCGCGGCGCGCCGGAGGTCCCCGACGCCGCGGCGGCGCTGACCGCCACCACCGCGTTCTGGCGGGAGTGGGTCGACCACTGCACGTACCACGGCCCCTACCGGGAGGCCGTGATCCGCTCCCTGATCACCCTGAAGGCGCTGACGTACGGGCCCACCGGCGGCATCGTCGCCGCCCCCACCACCTCCCTGCCCGAGGAGATCGGCGGGGTCCGGAACTGGGACTACCGCTACACCTGGCTCCGGGACGCGGCGATCACCCTCTCCTCGCTGCTGCGCACCGGCTACCGCGAGGAGGCCCAGGCCTGGCGCGAGTGGCTGCTGCGCGCGGTCGCCGGCGACCCCGACAACCTGCAGATCATGTACGGCATCGCGGGCGAGCGGGAGCTCGGCGAGACCGAGCTGGACTGGCTGCCGGGCTACGAGGACTCCCGCCCGGTCCGGGTCGGCAACGGGGCCGCGCACCAGCTCCAGCTGGACGTGTACGGCGAGGTCACCGAGGCCCTGCACCTGGCCCACATGACGGGCCTGGCCCGCAACGACTACGCCCAGGGACTCCAGCTGAAGCTGATCCGCTACCTGGAGACGCACTGGGACCAGCCGGACGAGGGCATCTGGGAGGTCCGCGGACCGCGCCGGCACTTCGTGCACTCGAAGGTGATGGCCTGGGTGGCGGTGGACCGGACGATCAAGCTGATCGAGAGCGGTGACGCGGAGGGCCCGCTGGACCGGTGGCGCGAGCTGCGCGACGAGATCCACCAGGACGTGTGCGAGAAGGGCTACGACAAGGAACGCAACACCTTCACGCAGTCGTACGGCTCGAAGGAGCTGGACGCCTCCCTGCTGCTGATCCCGCAGATGGGCTTCCTCCCGCCGGACGACAAGCGGGTCATCGGCACCATCGAGGCGATCCAGCGCGAGCTGTCCACGCCCGACGGGTTCATCCTGCGCTACCCCACGGCCGGCGAGGAAGCCGGCGTGGACGGCCTGGAGGGCGACGAGGGCGCCTTCCTGGCCTGCTCTTTCTGGATGGCCGACGACCTCGCGATGATCGGCCGGGTCGACGAGGCCCGCCACCTCTTCGAGCGGCTGCTGGCCCTGCGCAACGACCTGGGGTTGCTGGCGGAGGAGTGGGACCCGCGGCTGCAGCGGCAGGTCGGCAACTTCCCGCAGGCCTTCAGCCACGTCCCGCTGATCGACACGGCCCTGCGGCTGACCGCGAGCGGCGCGTACGGCGGCTGACCCGGCCCGCCCACCGGACCCGCCTCCGGGAGGTGGGGTCCGGTGGGTCCGCCTACGCTGGAATGGTCCTTTGCCCTCCCGGCGGAAAGGGGCAGCCATGGCTCCCCTCTCGAAGGCGGGCACGGCGCTTGCCGCGCTCCGCGAGGATCTGGCCGGCGACGTCTTCGCGCCCGGCGACGCGGGCTACGACGACGCCCGGCGCGTCTTCAACGCGATGATCGACCGCAGGCCGGCCGTCATCGCCCAGTGCGAGAGCGTCGCGGACGTGGTCACGGCCGTCCGCTTCGCCCGGGACCTGGACCTGCACGTCGGCGTGCGCGGCGGCGGCCACAGCGTCGCCGGCATGGCCCTCAACGACGGCGGGGTGGTCGTCGACCTGCGGCGGATGCACGAGGTGACCGTGCACCCGGCGGCCCGGGCCGTCCGCGCGGAGGGCGGGGCCACGATGAGCCACCTGGACCGGGCCTGCCAGCCGTACGGCCTGGCCACGACGGGCGGCCGGGCTTCCACCACGGGCCTGGGCGGCTACGTGCTGGGCGGCGGCAGCGGCTGGCTGGACCGGAAGTTCGGGCTGGCCGTCGACAACCTGCTGGGCGTGGAACTGGTGACCGCCGACGGCATGGTGGTGGAGGCCACCGCCGAGGAGAACCCGGAACTGTTCTGGGCGCTGCACGGCGGCGGCGGGAACTTCGGCATCGCCACCTCCCTCACCCTGCGGCTCCACGAACTGCCCGCGTTCTCCTTCGCCCTGGTGCTGGCCCTGCCCGAGCACGGGCCGGCCCTGACCCGCGCCTACCGCGAGGTCGTCGAGAGCGGCCCCGACGACGTGGGCGGGGGCATCCTCTACCTGACCGGCTCGCCGGACGACTTCATGCCCGAGCACCTCGTCGGCACGCTGCTCGCCGCTGCGGTCGTGACGTACACGGGCCCCGAGGAGGGGGTCCGCAAGCTCGCTGCGCCGCTGCTGGCCGTCCCGCACGAGGTGGAGGTCGTCGCGGCACCGCCGTACGCCGACTTCCAGTGCATGCTCGACGACCCTCCCGACATGCGCAACTACTGGTCGGCCGAGTACCTGACCGGCATCCCGGACGAGATGCTCGACGTGTTCTGCGCCCGCGCGTCCGACATGCCCGTGCCGTCCGGCTGCCAGCACGTGCTGTTCCCGCAGGGCGGTGCGATCGCCGCCGGGCCGCCGCAGTGGCCGGTCCCGTACCGGGACGCGCCGTGGGTGGTGCACCCCTTCGGCATCTGGGAGGACCCGGCCGACGACGTGCGCGCCGTCCAGTGGGTCAAGGCCGTACGGGCCGACGCGCAGCCGTGGAGCACCGGCGCCGTGTACCTCAACTTCACCGGCGACGAGGGCCCGGAGCGGGTCGTGGCGGGCCTCGGCGCGGAGAACGTGCGCCGGCTGGCCGAGGTGAAACGGCAGTACGACCCGGACAACGTCTTCCGCTTCAACCACAACATCAAGCCGTTGTAGCGGCGGAACGGGCCGTGCGTTAGCGTCCCGCGCTATGGACAACCAGGGCGGGATCACCGTTCAGCGGGCACTGGAGCTGCCCGGGCTGCGCAGCGGCTTGCCGGAGGTGGTGGCCTGCGCCGACCGCCTCGGCCGGACCGTGCGCTGGGTGCACGCGGGCGAGGTCCCGAACATCGCGTCCCTGCTCAAGGGCGGGGAACTGCTGCTGACCACGGGCCTGGGCCTGGGCACCCGGCCCGCCGAGCAGCGGGCCTTCGTCCGCCGCCTCGCAGAACGGGGCATCGCCGCCCTCGTCGTCGAGCTCGGTCCGCGCTTCACCCGGCTCCCGGCCACCCTCGTGGACACGGCGCAGGCGGTCGGGCTGCCGCTCGTCCAACTGCACCGCGAGGTCCCCTTCGTGACGGTGACGGAGGAGGTCCACACCGAGATCGTCAACGGCCACTACGCGCTGCTCCAGCGCGCCGAGGAAGTCCACCGCCGGTGCACGGAAGCCCTGCTGAGCGGCGGCGGCATCCCCCAGGTGCTGCACATCCTGGCCGACTTCACCGCGAACCCGGTGTTCCTCGAAACCCCCGACGGCCAACTCCTCTACGGGGCCGGCCCGGTGGCCGGCGAGGCCGCCGCCGATCCCCTCCAGGTGTGGGAAGGACTGCGCGGCCAGCGCGAGGCCGGCCCGTCGGGCCACACCGTCGTCGTCGACGTGCCCGGAGGCGGCCCCGGCACCGGCTCGGTCCGGGCGCGGCTCGTCCTGCTCGGGGTGTCGGCGCCGCTGATGCCCGTGCACCGGATGGCGGCCGAACGGACCGCCGGCGTACTGGCCGTCGTCCTGATGCAGGCCCGGCAGGAAGAGGAACTCGCCGCCCGCGGCCGCGGCGACTTCCTCACCGACCTGGCCGAGGGGCGGATCTCCGCCGAGGACGCCCCGGCGCAGGCGCGGGTCCTCGGCTTCCGGCCGGGAGCCGGACCGCTGCTGCCCGTCGTGATGCGGCTGTCCACGGACCTCGGGCCGGCGGGGAACTGGGCCGTGCTGGCCCGCGCCGTCCTGGAGGAACTGTCCGCGGTCGGCGTGCCGGTGCTGCTCGGCGTCCGGCCGGTCGAGGGCCGCGTACCCCTGCTGGTGTCCCTGCGGGCCGAATCGGAGCGGACCGCGGTCGCCGACCGGGTCGCGGCCGCACTGCGGGCCGGGGTCGAACGGGCCGGGCTCGACCGGGCCGCCGCCCCGCCGGCGGTCGTCGTCGGGGTCGCGGGCGGCTGGGCGGCCGTCTCCGCCGGGCTGCGGCACGCGGCCGAGACCGCCACCGCCGCCCACGGGCTGCCCGCCCGGCCCTGGTACGACGCCCGCCGCCTGGACATCGACCTGCTGCTGTGGCGGCTGCGGGAACATCCCGACCTGGCGGCCTTCGTCGACCGGGCGATCGGGGCCCTGCGGGCCCATGACGCGGCGTCGCGGCCGCCGCTGCTGCCGACGCTGGAGACGTACCTGGCGCATGCGGGGCGGAAGGCTGAGACGGCGCGCGAGCTGCACCTGAACCGGCAGACGCTGTACAACCGGCTGGCCCGGATCTCGGAGCTGCTGGGTACGGACCTCGACGATCCGGAGACGGTGCTCTCGCTGAGCCTGGCGCTGCGGGCGCGCCGCCACGCGTCCCCGTCCTGACGCGCCCGCCGGTCGCCGGCGCGGTGCGCCGAACCCGCGCCCGCCCTGGCGAGCGCTGGTTGCGCCCCTTGCCCGCCGCCGGGTGACCCGGGTGCGGGTAGGACCCTGCGGGCGGCCGAGCCCCACCCCACCCCTTCCCGAAACCGTGGACTCCGCCCCCGGCCCCCCGACGCCTCAAACGCCGGCGGGGCTGGAATCCGGAGCTCCGCCCCGACCCCCGCGCCTCAAACGCCGGCGGGGCTGAAGCCTCGGCGCCCCGCCCCGGACCCCGGCGCCTCGGACGCCGGCGGGCTGAGGGTTCGGGGCTCCGCCCCGGACCCCGTTTCCGTGCGCTGCGCCCGGTGCGCTCAAACGCCGCGCGGGCTGGATATCCCAACCCCCGCCGACGCACCTCCAGCCCCGCCGGCGCACTCCAGCCTCGCCGGCGTTTGAGGCGCGGGGGTCCCCCTGGGCTTCAGCCCGCCGGCGTTTGAGGCGCGGGGGGGCGGGGCGGAGCCCAGGATTCCAGCCTCGCCGGCGTTTGTGGCGCCCGGTGCGGGGCGGGAGCCGGGTCAGGGGTGGCGCCATACCAGGGTGTAGCGCCAGAACAGCCGGCGGCGCAGCCGCACCCCGGGCAGCACGGCTTCGGCCTCCCGCACGATGTCGGCGAAGGCCATCTCCGGCACGCGGGTCGGCGCCGTCATCGCCACCGGCCGCGGCCCGCACCGCCCGCGGTTCTTCAGCCAGCCCATGGCGGCGTTGGCCGGTATCGCCACCGCCCCCAGCAGGTGGTCACCCGGTGTCCGGGCCTGTGCCAGCCCGACGACCACCAGCGTCCCTCCGGGCGCGAGTCGCCGCCGGAAGCAGCCCAGCGCCCGGCCGAACGGCATGTGGTGGATCGCGGCGACGCACGTGATCACGTCGTACGGGCCGCCCGGGAGGTCGGGGTCGGCCACCGCGTCCGCGACGGTGTACTCCACGGGAAGCGCGGCAGGGGTCAGTTCCCGGGCCCGGTCCGTGATCCCCTGATCGGAATCGACCGCCGTGACGCGAGCCGCCCGCCCGGCGAGGAGCCTCGCGAGGTCTCCGCTGCCGGAGCCGACGTCCAGGGCGCGCTCGAAGCGTTCCGGCAGCTGCCGCAGGATCCAGCGGTGGTGGTGGGCGTTGTGGTCCCACGGGTGGGCGGCGTTGAAGCGTTCGAGGGCCCGCAGCACACCGGGTGAGAGGATCTTCGTCTTCATCCGGTCAGTCCATCACGCCGTCCGCTCAGCGCCGGCGGTCCATCAGTTCGTCGTAGACGGACAGGACCTGGGCGACCGTGTCGTCCTCCGACGGCCAGGTCGCCGACTGGGCGCGGCCCGCCGCAGCCAGCTCGGCCCGCCGGGCCGGGTCCGACAGGAGCCCGGAGACCGCCGCGGCCAGGGCGGGGGCGTCCCCGTGCGGGAGCAGCACCCCCGCGTCCCCGACCAGCTCCGGCACGCCCCCCACCGCCGTCGCGACCAGCGGCACGCCCAGCCGCAGCGCCTCCTGCGCGAGCAGCGACCGCGCCTCCCACCGGCTGGGCAGCACCGCCACGTCGGCCGCGGCGAGCAGCTGCACCGCGTCCCGGCGCCGCCCGAGCAGCCGCACCGGGAGCCCCTCGGCTTCGATCCGCCGGGCCAGCTCCGCGCGCTGAGGGCCCTCCCCCGCGATCACCACCAGCGGTACGGGTTCCAGTGCCCGCCAGGCCCTCGCCGCGTCCAGCAGGACGGTGTACCCGCGGTGCGGGACCAGGCTTCCGATCGCGATCACCAGCGGCCGCCCGACCGCGCCCAGCTCGGCCCGCACCTTGCCCGGGTCCGTGCCCGGGGCGGGGCCGCCGCCGGTTCCGGTGGGGGCGGCGGGCCGGGCCAGCCGGGCGTCCCGGGCGCCGCGGGCCCGCGCGATGTCCACCTGGTCGGTGGAGGCGCCGAGGACCACGGCCGCGGCCCGCGCGACCTGTCGTTCGACGAGCCGTCCGAGCCGCCCCAGCGGCCCTTCGGGGGCCGGCTCGCCGCCCTGCCAGGTGACCACGAGCGGCACGCGGCGCCCGCGCAGCGCCAGCAGGGCCCGTACCGCCGCCCGGACGCCGTGCGCGTGCACCACGTCCGCTCCGGCGCAGGCGGACCGCAGGGCGCTCACCGCGTCCGGCGCGAACTGTGCTCCGGCGCCGGTGAAGTCGTACTCCCCTTCCGCTTCGACGGGGGCGCACACCGTGACGCGTACCCCGCGCGCGGCGAGACCGGTCGCGAGGGACCGTACGTGCGCGCTGCTGGCCGCGCCGGCACCGCCGAGCACCTGGACGGTGCGCAGGGGCGGCCGGCCGTACGGCTGTGCGGGGGCCGGAAACGGGACCGGGGAGCTGCTCACGGCTCGAGGCTCCTGGATGAGGGGGCAGAGTCGCCGCCCAGGATGCCAGCCCGCACGCGCGTTCCGGGACCATACGGGTGCTGATCCCGCACGAGATACCGTCACACGCCCCCGAGCGTCACCCACACGGCGTAGCGCCTCGTCATCCCGGCGCCACCTGCGCGCCACCCCCCGCCTCCCCACTCGCCACCCCCCGCCACCCCCCGCCGCCGGGCGCCGACGCGCGTCCACGCGGCGTGCGCACGAGCGGGTGGTGCGGACGCGTGGTCCCGGCGCGTGCGCCGAGGGCCCGGAGCGCCGTGCGCTCCGGGCCCTCGTGGGTCGTGGTCGTACCCGCTACGCGTCGGCGCGTGCCGCTGCGAGCAGTTCCTCGGCGTGCGCCCGCGCGGACACCGAGTCCTCGTGGCCCGCCAGCATGCGCGACAGCTCGCGGACGCGGTCCTCGCCCTCCAGGACGGTGACGCCGCTGCGGGTCACCGAGCCGTCGTTGGTCTTCTCGACCAGCAGCTGCCGGTCCGCGAAGGCCGCCACCTGCGGCAGGTGGGTGACGACGACGACCTGCGCCGACTTGGCGAGCTTCGCGAGGCGCCGGCCGATCTCGACCGCCGCCTTGCCGCCGACGCCCGCGTCGACCTCGTCGAAGAGGTACGTCGGGACGGGGTCGGAGCCCGCGAAGACGACCTCGACGGCCAGCATGACGCGCGACAGCTCACCGCCGGAGGCGCCCTTGGCGATCGGCCGCGGCTGCGCGCCCGGGTGCGGGGCGAGCAGCAGCTCGACCTCGTCGGCGCCCGAGGGTCCGTAGGCGACGCGCCGGCCGCCGACCTCGACGCCGTCCTCGTCCTCCGCCTGGCGGACGTCGATGGTCACCCGGGCGTGCGGCATCGCCAGCGAGGCCAGCTCCTCCGTGACGGCGGAGGCGAACCGGGTGGCGGCCTCCGTCCGGGCGTCCGTCAGGGCCCCGGCCAGCTGCGAGAGTTCGGCGGCGAGCCCGTCCCGCTCGGCGGTGAGTTCGGTGATCCGCTCGTCGTCCCCGTCGAGTTCCAGGAGCCGCGCGGAGCCCTGTTCGGCCCACTCCAGGACGGCGTCGATCGAGTCGCCGTACTTGCGGGTGAGCTGGGTCAGGGCCGCCCGCCGCTCCTCCACCGCGGCGAGCCGCAGCGGATCGGCGTCGAGGTCGTCGGCGTACCCGGCGAGCTCGCCGGCCACGTCGGTGAGCAGGATCTGCAGCTCCCCGATCCGTTCGGCGAGCGAGCCGAGCACCGGGTCGTGGGACCGTACGGCCTCCAGCGCCCGGTGTGCGCCCGCGACGAGCGTGTTCGCGTCGACGCCCTCCGGGTCCTCGACGTTGCCGGCGAGCGCCGCGTGCGCGATCTGCGCCGCCGAGGCGAGCGCTTCGGCGTGGCCGAGCCGCTCGGCCTCCGCCGCCAGCTCGGCGTCTTCGCCGGGCAGCGGTTCCACGGCCGCGATCTCCTCCAGCCCGAAGCGGAGCAGGTCGGCCTCCTGGGCCCGCTCCCGGGCGCGGGTGGTGATCTCGTCGAGCTCGGTGGCGACGGCGCGCAGCCGCCGGTACGCGGCCGCGTACTTCTCCAGCGGGACCGCGACGGCGTCGCCCGCGTACCGGTCGAGGGCCTGTCGCTGGCGGGCGGGCCGCAGCAGGCCCTGCTGGTCGGTCTGGCCGTGGACGGCGATCAGGTCGTCCGCGAGCTCGCCGAGCAGGCCGACGGGCACGGCCCGGCCGCCGACGTGGGCGCGGGAGCGCCCTTCGGCGGACACGGTCCGGCTGATCAGCAGGGTGCCGTCGTCGAGCTCGGCTCCGGCCTCCTCGGCCCGGACGGCCGCGGGCGCGCCGGGGCGCATGACGATCCGGCCCTCCACGACCGCCGCCTTGGCGCCGATCCGTACGAGGGCCGGGTCCGCGCGCCCGCCGAGCAGCAGCCCGAGGCTGGTGACGACCATCGTCTTGCCCGCGCCGGTCTCGCCGGTCACCGCGGTGAAACCGGGCGACAGCTCGACCACCGCGTCGTCGATGACCCCGAGTGACCGTATCCGCATCTCCTCAAGCACGGGACGACCATACCGAGGTTTGACCGGTGTCATGTGACGTCACCCGTCGAGAATTCTCCGAACGGATGTGCTATTAACGACACCCCGGCGGGCCCGCGCGCAGGCGCCGCCGCGGCGCTAGTGCGGCGCGCCGCGCCAACCCGACACGGGCAGCGCGAACTTGGCGACGAGCCGGTCCGTGAACGACGCGTGGTGCAGCCGGGCGAGCCGCACCGGCACCGCGCCCCGGCGGACCTCCACCCGGGCCCCGGCGGGCAGCTCCAGCATGCGCCGACCGTCACACCACAGCACCCCGTGCGGGACGCCGGCCTGCACCTCCACGGCCAGCACCGAGTCCGGCGAGGTCACCAGCGGCTTGGCGAACAGCGCGTGGGCACTGATGGGCACCATCAGCAGCGCCTCCACCTCCGGCCAGACCACCGGCCCGCCCGCCGAGAAGGCGTACGCCGTCGAGCCCGTCGGGGTGGCGCAGACGATCCCGTCGCAGCCGAAGCCGGACACCGGGCGCCCGTCGATCTCCAGGACCACCTCGAGCATCCGCTCGGGGGCCGCCTTCTGCACCGCGGCCTCGTTGAGCGCCCAGTCGCGGTGGACCACGTCGCCGTTGGTCCGCACGAGCACGTCGAGGGTCATCCGGTCCTCGACCTCGTACGCCCGCGTGACCACCCGGTCGACGACCTTGTCCAGGTCGTCGCGCTCGGCCTCGGCGAGGAAGCCCACGTGCCCCAGGTTGACGCCCAGCATCGGCACCCCCGAGCCGCGCGCGAACTCCGCGCCGCGCAGCAGGGTCCCGTCGCCGCCCAGCACGATCAGCAGCTCACAGCCCTCCAGCGCCTCCGGCGTACACTCGTGCACCAGTTCGACCTCGGGCGGCAGCGGCAGGTCCCGCGCCTCGTTCTTCAGGACGCGCACGCCCAGGCCGCACCTGAGCAGCCCCTGGACGACCAGCTCGGCGCTGCGGATGGCCGCCGGCCGGCCGGTGTGCGCGACCAGGAACACGGTCCGGCCCGACGCCAGGGGCCCGCCCCGCGCCACGGCGGCCTCCACACCCGTACGGGCCGTGTGACCCGTTGAAGCCGTTGAACCCGTTGAACCGTTCGATCCCGCTGAATCTGTCACTGCGGCCCCTCCGCCACTGCACGGTCGACATCCTCCGGGTCGAGTGCCGGTGCCCCCGCCCTCAGCCACAGAAAGTACTCGACGTTGCCGGAAGGTCCCGGCAGCGGACTCGCGGTCACCCCGAGCACCCCCAGCCCCAGCGCCGCCGCCTGCGCGGCGACCCCGCGCACGGCCTCGGCCCGCAGCTCGGGGCTGCGCACCACGCCGCCGCTGCCGAGCCGCTCCTTGCCGACCTCGAACTGGGGCTTGACCATCAGCACCAGGTCCGCGCCCGGCGCGCAGCAGGCGACGAGCGCCGGCAGCACCAGGCCGATCGAGATGAAGGACAGGTCGCCGACGACGAGGTCGACGGGGATCCCGTCGATCTGCTCCAGGGTGAGCTCGCGGACGTTGGTACGGTCCTTGACGGTGACCCGGTCGTCGCTCTGCAGCGACCAGGCGAGCTGCCCGTAGCCCACGTCGACGGCCATCACGTGGGCCACGCCCGAGCGCAGCAGCACGTCCGTGAAGCCGCCGGTGGAGGCGCCGGCGTCCAGGGCGCGGCAACCCTCGACGACGAGCCCCTGCGGCAGGAAGGCGGCGAGTGCGCCCGCCAGTTTGTGGCCGCCCCGGGAGACGTAGTCGGGGTCGCCGTCGTCCTTGAGGACGACGAGGGCCGCGCTGGTCTCGACCTGGGTGGCCGGCTTGGTCGCGGTGGTCCCGCCGACGGTGACCCGGCCGGCGGCGATCAGCTGCGCGGCGTGCTCCCGCGAGCGGGCCATGCTGCGGCGTACCAGTTCGGCGTCCAGGCGGCGGCGTGCCACTCCTGCCACGTTCGGTTCAGCTCCTGTTTTCGTACGGTCCGGGGGCGGGGGCTGCGTCCAGCGCGGTCAGCGCGTCACGCAGACCCCTGTGCACATCCTCGTACACGGCGACGTGTCCGTCCGCCGTGAGGTGGTCGGCTTCGGCCAGCCGCTCCAGGTGCGCGTCCACCGCGGCGTGCCCGGTGGGGGTCCGTACGAGGCCCAGCGGCGCGGGCCCGCCGGGCTCCACGGCGGCCTCCGGCTCCTCGGGGGCCGCGGCGGTGTCGGGCGCTTCGTCGCTCATGCCCCGACGCTACCGCGAAGCACGCGAGCGACCACCCGCGGCTCTGCGGTACGGTCGAGATCACGATGGCTACGATCCAGGAGTGCCGAGCGGCACTCGACCGACTTTCCGAGAACCTGCTGCGGGCCGACGGCGACGTGCGCGGCGCGGCCGCCCTCGACCGCTCCCTGAGCTGCCACATCACCGACCTGGACCGGACCTTCACGGGCCGCCTCGACGGCGGCCGGATCAGGGTCGAAGCGGTCTCCCCCGGGCCGCCGGCCGCCAAGGCGCAGATCCGGCTGGCGATGACCGGCGACGACCTGGTCGCGATGGTCGGGGGCGAGCTGGCCTTCGCCAAGGCCTGGGCCTCGGGCCGGGTCCGGCTGGAGGCGGGCGTACGCGACCTGTTCCGGCTCAGGAACCTGCTCTAGCGACCGCGCCCAGCGGCGCACCGGCACGGGCGCAGGACCCGCCCCCGCGCCGTCAGGCGGTGGCTGCCCCGGCCCGCGGCGCGGTGCGCGCGGAGGTGCGCGCCGCCGGGATGACCAGCGGCGTCCCGGTCTCGGGGTCGTCGATGATCCGGCAGCGCAGCCCGAAGACCTTCTCCACCAGCTCGGCGGTGACCACCTCGGCCGGCGGCCCCTCCGCGACGACCTTCCCGCCCCGCATGGCGATCAGGTGCGTGGCGTAGCGGGCGGCGTGGTTGAGGTCGTGCAGGACGGCGACGAGGGTCCGCCCCTGGTTCTCGTGGAGCTCGGCGCACAGGTCCAGCACGTCGAGCTGGTGCTGGATGTCCAGGTAGGTGGTCGGCTCGTCCAGCAGCAGCAGCGGCGTCTGCTGGGCGAGGGCCATGGCGATCCACACGCGCTGGCGCTGGCCGCCCGACAGCTCGTCCACGCTGCGGTCGGCGAGTTCGGCGACCCCGGTCGAGGCCATCGACTCCCGGACGATCCGCTCGTCCTCCTTCGACCACTGCCGCAGCAGCCCCTGGTGGGGGTAGCGGCCGCGGGCGACGAGGTCGGCGACGGTGATCCCGTCAGGGGCGACCGAGGACTGCGGCAGCAGGCCCAGGGTCTTCGCGACCTTCTTCGCGGGCAGGGAGCCGATGGCCTGCCCGTCGAGCAGCACCTGCCCGGCGGCGGGCTTCAGCATCCGGGAGAGGGCCCGCAGGAGCGTGGACTTGCCGCACGCGTTGGGTCCGACGATCACCGTGAAGGAGTGGTCGGGGATCTCCACGGAGAGGTTCTCGGCGATGACCCGCTGCTCGTAGCCGAGGGTCACGTTCTGCGCGGTCAGCCGCTGCTGCACCTGCGTACTCCTTGAGTTGGTCATATACGTCCCGCCTTGCGCTCGGTGACGAGCAGCCAGAGCAGATAGACACCGCCGACGAGCCCGGTCAGGACGCCGACGGGCAGCTGGTCGGCGCCGAACGCCCGCTGCGAGGCCCAGTCGGACAGCATCAGCAGGACGGCGCCCATGAGCGCCCCGGTGAGCAGGTTCGACCCGGGCGAGCGGGTGAGGCGGCGGGCCAGCTGGGGCGCGGCGAGCGCGACGAAGCTGATCGGCCCGGCCGCGGCGGCGGCCGCGGTGGTGAGCAGGACGGCCGCCAGCATGAGCAGCATCCGCATGCGCTCGACCCGCACCCCGAGGGCGTACGCGGCGTCGTCGCCCATCTCGGTCATCCGCAGGGCCCGGCCCTGCCCGAGGACCAGCGGGAACAGCACCGCGCAGGTCGCCAGCAGCGGCCACACCTGGCTCCAGTCCCGGCCGGCGAGCGAGCCGGTCAGCCAGACCATCGCCCGGGTGGCGTCGACGAGCTGGGCCTTGGTCAGCAGGTACTGGATGGCGGCGACGAGCATGGCGGAGGTGCCGATGCCGACGAGGACCAGCCGGTAGCCGTTGATGCCGCCCTTGTACGACACGAGGTAGACGAAGAGGCCGGTGAGCACGCCGCCGGCCAGCGCGCCGGCCGCGACCGTGCTCGCGTCGCCCTTGAACAGGACGATCACGACGAGGGCGCCGACGGCCGAGCCGTAGTGGAAGCCGAGCAGGTCCGGGGAGCCGAGCGGGTTGCGGGACAGCGACTGGAAGATCGACCCGGACATGCCGAGCGCGGCACCGACGAGCAGGGCGACGAGGACCCGCGGCAGCCGCAGGTCGTTGACGATGAAGTCCTGCGCGGGCGTGCCGTTGCCGAGCAGGGTCTGTACGACGTCCGCCGGCGGGATCTCGAAGTCGCCGGTGCCGATCAGCAGGACGGCCAGCGCCGCCACGGCGGCGGTGAGCAGCAGCCCGGCGGCCAGTGCCCGCGGCTCCACGCGCAGCGACAGCCGGCCGGGGCCGCGCAGGGTCCGGGTCGGGGAGCCGAACCGGGTTCGGCCCGGTCGGAGTTCGACGGTCACAGCTGGGCCATCCTCTTGCGCCGGACGAGGTAGATGAAGACGGGTCCGCCGATGAGGGCGGTGACGATGCCGACCTGGAGCTCGGCGGGCCGGGTGACGACCCGGCCGATGACGTCCGCGCCCAGCAGCAGGACCGGCGACAGCACCGCCGAGTAGGCGAGCACCCACCGCATGTCGGGGCCGGTGATGATGCGGGCCAGGTGCGGGATCATCAGCCCGATGAAGACGATCGGCCCGCAGGCGGCGGTCGCGGCCCCGCACAGCAGGGTGATGGCGACCATGGCCGCGATCCGGGTCCGGGTCAGGTGGGCGCCGAGCGCCCGCGCCGTGTCGTCGCCCATGGCCATCGCGTTGAGCGGCCGGCCCAGCGCGAGCGCGAGGACCGCGCCGACGAGGAGGAACGGGGCCACCTGCCGGACGGTGTCCATGGTGGCCGAGGCCAGCGAGCCCACCGTCCAGAAGCGGAGCTTGTCGAGCGCCTTGCTGTCCATCAGCTGCACGGCGTTGATGTAGCCGGTGAGGGCGGCGCTGGCCGCCATGCCCGCGAGCGCGAGGCGCACCGGCGTGGCACTGCGGCTGCCGCCGAGGACGTACACGACGACCGAGACGACGGCGGCGCCCAGCAGGGCCCACCACACGAACGCGGTCAGGCTGGAGGCCCCGAGGAAGCTGATGGCCGACACGACGGCGGCCGCGGCCCCGGCGTTGACGCCGAGGATGCCGGGCTCGGCCAGCGGGTTGCGGGTCAGCGCCTGCATCACCGCGCCGGACAGCCCGAGCCCGACGCCGACCATCAGCCCGAGGAGGGTGCGCGGGATCCGCAGATCGCGCACCACCACGTCGGAGGGTGTCCCCGCGTAGTGGAACAGGCCGTGCCAGACCTCGTCGAGCGGCATCTGCTTGGCGCCGACCGCGATGCTCGCCACCGCGACGAGGGCCAGCACCACGAAGGCGCCGACCAGACCGGCGGCGCGCACCGCGTGCCGTGCGCGCGGGGCGGCTGCCGGCGCCGCGCTCTGTTCAGGGGGACTCTCGACCAACACGGAGGTTAGGTTAGCCTACCCTCCGCGCCTTCTTGATCCTCGCTCCCGCCGATTCTGGCGCTACAGCCCGGTCCTGGCCAGGGCCTTCCCCGCATCCAGGGTGCAGGAGCCGTCCCCCGCCCACGTCCACGCGGCCGCGCACAGCGCCCGCAGCCCGTCGACCGGGTCGCCCGCACCGTGCAGTTCGAGGACGCCGTCCCCGGCGACCGCCGTCCATCCCCCGCAGCCGAAGCCGTCCCCCGCCGCGGTGACCTCCGGCTGCCCGGTGAGCAACCCGCGCAGGTCCCGGTCCACGTACGTGGGCCGGTGCCGGGGCTCGGCCCGCAGCAGCTGCGCCCCGTCCGCGATGCCGGTGAGCACCAGCAGCGAGTCCACCTCGCCGTTGAACGCCCCTTCGATGTCGGTGTCCAGCCGGTCCCCGACCACCAGCGGCCGCTCCGCCCCGGTCCGCAGCACGGTCTCCCGGTGCATCGGGGGCAGCGGCTTGCCCGCCACCTGCGGCTCGGCGCCCGTGGCGATCCGCACGACCTCCACCGCCGCCCCGTTGCCCGGGCCGATGCCGCGGCCCGTCGGGATCGTCAGATCGGTGTTGGACGCGTACCAGGGCACGCCGCGGCTGACGGCGAACGAGGCCTCCGCGAGCCGCCCCCACGGCAGTTCGGGACCCCCGTACCCCTGGACGACCGCGGCGAGGCCCTCCTCGTCGGCGGAGTCCACCGGCACCAGCCCGCGTTCACGCAGCGCGACCCGCAGCCCTTCTCCGCCGATCACCAGCACCTTCGCGCCCGGCGCCACCTGCTCCGAGATCAGCCGCGCCACTGCCTGCGCCGAGGTGATCACCTCACCGGCCTCGGTGGGGATCCCCAGCTCGACCAGGTGCGCGGCCACGGCGTCGGGCGTCCGCAGCGCGTTGTTCGTGACGTACGCCAGGTGCATGCCCCCGGCGCGGGCCGCGGCCAGCGACTCCACCGCGTACCCGATCGCCTCGCCGCCCGCGTACACGACACCGTCGAGATCCAGCAAGGCGGTGTCGTACGCCTGGTGCAGCGCGAGTTCGCTGCCTGCCGGACTGGTCCTGCTCCGCCGGGTCATCCTGTCCACTCCCTGTCGGCTCGAACCGCTCGAACTTCGATCGATCTCGGCCACACGCCGGCCGAGCGTTTCCTCGCTCGATCATCCCGCATCACGAAACGCGCCTTACCATGCACCAATGACCACTTCTGCCACCACGCACGACGGGCTGCGCCTGATCCCCTTCCACGGCCTGCGCTACGTCCCGGAACGCGTCGGCAGTCTGGCCGCCGTCACCTCACCGCCGTACGACGTGGTGGTGCGCCCCGACGGCGTCGACTACCTGGAGTCCGCCGACCCGCACAACATCGTCCGCCTGATCCTGCCGCAGGCCGACACGCCGGACGCGCGCAACGAGCAGGCCGCGCAGACGCTGGAGGACTGGCTGGCCAAGGGCGTCCTGAGTGCGGACCCGGAGCCCGCCCTGTACGTCTACGAGCAGCGCACGGACCGGGTGATGCAGCGCGGCATCATCGGCGCCCTGGCCCTGTCGACGGCGGACGCCGGCATCGTCCTCCCGCACGAGGACGTCATGCCGCACGTGGTCACGGACCGCGCGGGGCTGATGCGGGCCACGTCCGCGAACCTGGAGCCGCTCCTGCTCACCTACCGGGGCGGCGACGCCGCGGCCGGCGCGGCCGAGGTCGTCGAGCGGACCGCCCGGAGCACGCCCCTGCTGGCGACGACCACCGAGGACGGGGTCCGGCACCGGCTGTGGGCGGTCATCGACCCCGTCGACCAGGACACCATCACCGCCGACCTGCGCCGCCGCCAGGCGCTGATCGCCGACGGGCACCACCGCTGGGCGACGTACCTGCGCCTCCAGCAGGAGCACGATTCCCCGACGCCGTGGGATTTCGGCCTCGTCCTGCTCGTCGACACGGTCCGCTACCCGCTGCAGGTGCGGGCCATCCACCGGATGCTGCACCGCCTTCCGGTCGCCGAGGCCCTGGCCGCGGTGGAGGGGAGCTTCCGGGTCCGCCGGGTCGACGGCCCGCTGCCGCTGGCGCTGGAGGCCCTCGGGGAAGCCGCCGAACGGGGCAACGCCTTCCTCCTCACCGGTGACGGCACCTTCCACCTGGTCACCGACCCCGATCCGGAGCTGCTGGAGCGGACCGTGCGCCGGGACCGACCCGAGGCCTGGCGCCGGCTGGACGCGACCGTGCTGCACGCGACGCTCCTCGACACCCTGTGGCAGATCCCGGACACGCCCGACCAGATCACCTACATCCACGACGCTTCGGCCACGGTCGCCATGGCCGAGCGGCACGGCGGCACCGCGGTCCTGCTGTACCCGGTGCGCGAGGAGGTCGTACGGGAGCTGGCCCGCCAGGGCGTGACGATGCCCCGCAAATCGACCTCGTTCGGCCCGAAGCCGGCGACGGGCCTGGTCCTGCGCAGCCTGGACTGACGCGGGACGCGGGCCGGCGCCGGATACGGCGGAGGGCGGCACCCCTTCGGGGGTGCCGCCCTCTTTCACTCGTTCCGGTGATCAGGCCTTGTCGCCGTCGCGGACCTCGTCCTCGACGACCACGGCCTCGTCGGCGGCGTCGACCTCGGCGTCGGCCTCGGCGGCGACGTCAACGTCGGCGCCGGCCTCGGCGCCGGCGTCGGCGTCCGCGTCCGCGTCCGCTTCGGACTGCTCGATCGGCTCGTACTCGTCGTCGTCCTCGTCGTAGTACTCGGTCTGGTCGGAGGCGCGCTCGGCGCGGGCCACCTCGGCGGGGTCCTGGCCGTCGAGGTCGTCCTCGTCCCGGTCAGCGTCCTCGTCTTCCTCCATCGCGTCGACGAACTCGACGCCGTCCAGCTCGGCGAGCCGGTCGGAGGCGTCGGTCGTGCCGTCCCGGTCCGCCTCGATGGCCTTGGCGAACCACTCGCGGGCCTCGTCCTGGGGGGGGGGGGGGGGGAGGGGGGGGGGGGGGGGGGGGGGGGGGGGGGCGGGGCACGAATGCCCAGTGTTTTAGGGCAGCCCGGGGGTTTTCCGG